>NZ_DKJF01000110.1:0-15481 GCF_002454615.1 Pseudomonas sp. UBA6699 | reverse complement strand
TTTTCGGTCAGCGGCAACAGCGCACCTGCTCAGGCATCGCCCTGCCTCATCTTTATGCGTTGACGCTTGGCGCCTTCTTCATATCGGCGCAAGTCTTCCAGGCTGTCCAGCTTGGGCTGAAACAGGCCCTCCAGTTCACTGGCACGCCCGAGCACCATCGCAATCCGCACAAGGTTCTCGAAGCTGACGTTTCGTCCAGCCTCAAGACTCGAAACAGTACTGATGGCGACACCGGCTCGCCCCGCCACCTCTGCTTGCGTCAGCTGTTGAGACAAACGCTCGCTGCGCAAGCGCTCACACAGTCGTTTGACGACCTCAACGGGTTTGCTAAAGCTTAAATCCAGCATGGCAAATGCTACCCCCAGGCGCGAAGCGGTAGGGGAATTATAGGCTCACCCACAATCAACAGCACACGTAATTCCTGTAAAACATGTTTTAACGTCAAAAAATCGAGTTAATAACTGAAATACCGAAATTATTTAGCACCTGACACGAGTTCGTTGATGGATTGCATCAGGCTTCAGGCGTTGCTAAGGCCGACTCGGCTTCAAGCAGGTTGTGCAACGTATTGAGGAACAGGTCAAAGCTGATGATGCCGGTCGATACGGTCGACAGCACGGTCTGACCGTTTTCGTCCTTGATCACCACAAGTTCGGTCCACTGGCTGAGGTCAACATTGCGCAGGCTGCTCAACGCGACCTTGCGGCCATCCACGTCGAGCGCTTCACGAGTGATGGTCAGCGGTTTGGTGGTGACATTGAAGAAGTCGCCGCTCATGCGCTTGCCCCAAACCTGGGACGTTTCGAGGTAGTTGAACTGCACCGCCCCGCCGCTTTGCAGGGTGGCGAATACTGCTGGCAGGCGTTCGTTCAGGTACAGCTCGCGTACCTGCTCAAGAAACACATAAAGCTTTTGCAGGTGTGGATTGACCCGGCGAAACGGCTCACTGGCGTTACGGCGATAAGCGAGGTTGTTGATCAGGCCGGCAATGGCAGTCTGCCCAGAAGCGAACAGGTAGAAGTCGCCCATCTCGCTGAAGGGCACGTAATCGCGCTGGTTGCCTATGATCTGGCAGATGCCTTTCTCATAAACCTCATAACGGGCAGCGCGCAGTTTCTTCTGCCACAGCGCCAGGGCGAACATCACCCCACCGAGCACCGCCAGCAAGGCGATGGTGGAATAGAACAGGCTTTGCGGGCCGTTGAAGTTCTGGCCGCTGGTAGCACTCAGGTAGCCGACGAAAGCGGCCAGGCCCAGGAAGACACTGCCCAGGATAAGCATGCAGACGATCAGCGCCTTGCCATAACCATAACTGCCGAGCAGCTTGCCGGCGGACGTGACTGGGGTGGGTTGCATGGTGAAGCCTCCTTGCTTGGGGAAATGGACGTCATGTCATTGTTGGTGCTCAGACACCAGTTGTAGCGCGTGGTTCAGTGCCAACGCGCTTCAGGCTAGTGCTTTAGCCCAAGCTCTGCCGACAGCCGCGCGGTCACGCTTTTGACCACTGGTACCAGCTCGCGCATCTTTTCCTCGGGCATGTAAGGCACCGTACTGGCCACACTGACCGCCGCCACGATCCGCCGGCTGGCATCACGTACCGGCGCCGCCACGCAGCGGATCGACGGTTCATTGTCCTCCAAGTCGAAGGCATAACCGCCCGCCCCATACTCGACCATACGCTGCTCGAACTGCACCCAGGTTTGCTCGGCGTGGTGCGGCCAGAACGCGCTTTTGCCACCTGCCGGCAGGCTGGTTTCATACAACCTCTGCCACTCGGCCGGGGTGTCGTCGAGCATCAGCGCCTTGCCGATACCCGTGCGCGCCAGCGGCATGCGGTGGCCGACCCGGGAGCGCATCTCCGGCCCGTTGCGCCCCGGGGTCTTGTGCAGGTACAGCACCTCATCGCCTTCGCGGATCGCCAGGTGGATGGTGTCGCCGGTCAGCGCCGACAGCTCGTCGAGGTACGGCCCGGCAAGGGTGACCAACGGCAGCTCTTCTCGGGCCTGGAAGCCGAGTTCGATCAGCTTGGGGCCAAGCAGGTAACCGACCTGGGGCACCACGCGCAGGTAGCGCTCGTCCACCAGGCAACTGACCAGGCGGTGGGTGGTGCTGCGGGTGGTGCCGATGTGCTGGGCGATGTCCTTGAGATCGCGCGCGCCTGCGGCCACGGCCTGCACAACGGCCAGGCCGCGCAGCAGGGTCTGGGTGCCGGTAGGGGCGGTTTTGGTAAGGTCTTCCTGCATGTGCGGCCTTTATCGAAGTGCGAATGGGCGGGCGACATTATGTTCACCCGCAGGGCGCGGCTACAACTCGATGCGCTCGACCTTGCCGACCAGCAGGATGTACGACAACGCGCCAAGCAGGGCCAGCGCGGCGATGTAAGTGATCGCCGGGGCGAACGAAGCGCCGCTGGCAAGGAAGCCGATCACGATGGGTGTGACGATCGCCGACAAGTTGCCGATAAAGTTGAACACCCCGCCGGTCAGCCCGAGCAGACGCGCGGGGGCCAGGGTCGAAACCAGCGACCAGGTGATCGAGGCCAGGCCGTTACCGAAGAACGCCAGCGCCAGGAAAGCAATCACCAGCGGGGTGGAGTCGACGAAGTTGGCGCCAATGATGGCGGTGGAAATCAACAGGCCGCTGATGATCGGGAGCTTGCGCGCAAGGCCCACGCTGGCCCCACGGCGGATCAGCCAGTCGGAGAAAAAGCCCGAACACAGCACCCCGACAAAGGCGGCGAGAAACGGCAGCGAGGCCAACATGCCGGACTTGATGAAGTCCATGCCGCGGTACTTCACCAGGTAGGTCGGGAACCAGGTGAGGAAGAACCACAGTGTCGAATTCAGGCAGAACTGGCCGAGGTAAATGCCCCAGAGCTTGCGCTGTGTCAGCACGATGCCCAGGTCGGCCCAGCTGAACCTGGCCTTGGTCTTGGCCTGCTCCTGCTGGATATCCACCAACCCGCCACCTTCGCGGATCAGTTCGATCTCGGCCTCATTGGCACCCTTGAAATCGCGCGGTTCGCGATACACCGCGTACCAGATCACGCCCCAGAGGATGCCCACCGCGCCGGTGGCGACGAACACCATGTGCCAGCCGAACGCATGCTGCAGCCAGGCCAGCACCGGCGTCAGGAACGCCAGGCCGACGAACTGCCCGGAGGTGTAGAAGCCGATGGCCGTGGCCCGCTCCCGCTCGGGGAACCACGTAGTGACCACGCGGCTGTTGATCGGGTATGCCGGCGCCTCCAGGGCGCCGACCGCCATGCGCAGCACGAACAGCGCGATGAAGCTGGCCGCGAAACCAAGCATCACCGTGGCCAGCGACCACAGCACCAGCGCCACGGTATACAGAATGCGCGGCGGTACGCGGTCGACCAGCCAGCCGCCTGGGATTTGCATGGCAGCGTAGGTCCAGCCGAACGCCGAGAACACCAGGCCGACGTGAATCGGGTCGATGCCCAACTCGCTGGTCAAGGCCGGTGCGGCAATCGACAGATTGCTGCGGTCCAGGTAGTTGATCACCACCGTGATGAACAGCAGCACCATGATGAAAAAGCGCTTGCGGCTGGGCGCCGACAGGGTCGCCTGCCCGGTAAGGGTATGCGGGTGCATGAGCAGTGCCTCTTGTTATGGTTATTGAGGTCGTTTCAACGCAGTTGGGGCCAGGCAGTCACCACTCGGCAAAGCTGCCATCGGCGTGACGCCACACCGGGTTGCGCCAGCGGTGGCCGACAGCGGCGCGCTCGATCACGTACTCCTCGTTGATCTCGATGCCCAGGCCAGGGCCGTTGGGGATCTTGACCATGCCATGCTGGTAGTCGAACACGCCGGGGTCGCGCACATAGTCGAGCAGGTCGTTGCTCTCGTTGTAATGAATGCCCAGGCTCTGCTCCTGGATGAAAGCGTTGTAGCAGGCAGCGTCAAGCTGCAGGCAGGCCGCCAGGGCGATCGGGCCCAGCGGGCAGTGCAGCGCCAGGGCGACGTCGTAGGCCTCGGCCATGTTGGCGATCTTGCGGGTTTCGGTGATGCCGCCGGCATGCGACGCATCGGGCTGGATGATGTCGACGTAGCCTTCGCTGAGCACGCGCTTGAAGTCCCAGCGCGAGAACAGCCGCTCACCCAGCGCAATCGGCGTGCTGGTCAGCGGCGCCAGTTCTTTCAACGCTTCGTAGTTTTCACTGAGCACCGGCTCTTCGATGAACATCAGCTTGTAAGGGTCGAGTTCCTTCATCAGCACCTTGGCCATGGGCTTGTGCACGCGGCCATGAAAGTCCACGCCAATGCCCACGTTCGGCCCTACCGCATCGCGCACGGCAGCGACGTTGGCCAACGCCTGGTCGACCTTGTCAAAGGTGTCGAGGAACTGCAGTTCCTCGGTGCCGTTCATCTTCACGGCGGTGAAACCACGTGCCACGGCCTCTTTTGCCGCTTGCGCGGTGTCAGCGGGTCGATCGCCGCCGATCCACGAATACACGCGGATCTTGTCGCGCACCTGGCCGCCGAGCAGGTCGCTGACCGACACACCCAGCGCCTTGCCCTTGATGTCCCACAACGCCTGGTCGATACCCGCCAGGGCGCTCATGTGGATGGCACCACCGCGGTAGAAGCCGCCGCGGTAGAGCACGGTCCAGATATCCTCGATGTTGCGCGGGTCCTTGCCGATCAGGTAATCGGACAGTTCCTCGACGGCGGCAGCCACGGTGTGGGCGCGGCCCTCGACAACAGGCTCGCCCCAGCCGGTGACGCCCTGATCGGTTTCGACCTTGAGGAAGCACCAGCGCGGCGGAACGATGAAGGTGGTCAGCTTGGTAATTTTCATCTGCTTGTCTCTCTTGTTGGATGCAGTGCAGGGCCGGCTCAGCGCAGGCTCTGCCAGGCGCTCACGTAAGCCTTGGCAGCGGCCTCGACCTGTTCAGGGGTCATGCCTGGCTTGTACAGGCCGGAGCCCAGGCCGAAGCCCCGGGCGCCAGCGGCATGGAACTGCTGCAGGTTGCCGGGGGTGATGCCGCCGACCGGCGCCAGCACGGTGCCGGCGGGCAGCACGGCAAGCCAGGCCTTGACTACCTCTGGACCCAGTTGCTCGGCCGGGAACAGCTTGAGCACATCGGCCCCTTGCGCCAAGGCGGCAAAGGCTTCGGTCGGTGTGGCGACGCCTGGTGCCAGGTACAGGCCTGCCGCCTTGGCAGCACGCAGTACAGCTGGGTCGCTGTGGGGCATGACGATCAGCTGGCCGCCCGCCTCTTTCACCTGCGCGACCTGGGCCGGCGTCAGCACGGTACCTGCACCGATCAGGCAATCGGCAGGCAGGGTGCGACGCAGCAGGCGGATACTGGCGAACGGGTCAGGCGAATTGAGCGGTACTTCGATGATGCGAAAGCCGGCGCTGTAGAGCACTTCGCCAACCGCAGCCGCTTCATGCAGTTGCAAACCGCGCAGAATCGCGATCAGGCCGTTGTGTGCCAATGCTTGTTCGAGCATGTCGAGCTCCCTTCAGGATGAATGAACCAGGCCGGCGGCAAGCGCCAGTTGCCAAAGACCGCGCTCGGTGGCCTGCTCGGCGACACTCACATGGGTGAAGCCGCATGCCTGCAGGGCCCGGCTGTAACGCGCGCACAGCGGGCCGTTGCCGATCAGCAGGATTTCCGGCAGGTGCACACTGTGGCGCCGCTGGCGCTGCAGTTTGGCCAGCGCTGAAAGTTCATGGCCGATCAGGAGACCCGACAAGTAATCGGGCTGGGCGCTGGCGCTCAGCTCACCGGTCAGGCCGAGGGTGCGGGCGCTGAACAGGGTGGACAGCGGGCCGATCTCCCCCTCGGCGGAGCAGGCGGCCTGCACACCGAGGTCGAAGGCTGGCGCATCGAACGCGGCGCCGCGCTGCTGGGTACGGCCAAGGATGCTGTGCGCGCTGAGCACGGCAAACATTTCGCCGGTCATGAAGGTATCGAAGTGGACGATGCAGCCATCGACAACCTCTACCCATTTCGAATGACTGCCGGGCAGGCCGATGAGCAGGTCATCGGTATTCACCCCAGGCAGCGCGCCCAGCACCTGCGTCTCTTCACCCCGCATGACATTGGGCAGGCGCGCGTGCTGGATCACGCCGGGCACGATATGCACCTCGACGCCGCGAAGGCTGCCGACAGTTTGCAGCGCGCCACCGAGGCTGGCGACGTTGGCCGGGGTTTCGCGGTACGCGGCCTCGCGCCAGCCCTGGGCGCTGCCGACCATGCCACAGGCAATCACGGGCAGCCCTGGCTGGGCGTCGAGCCAATCGCCACAGGCGTCGTCGAATGCCAGTTCGAAACCGTCATTGCAAAGTTGGCCGTTGATCAGGCGCGGGGCTTTTGGCAAGTGCATGATGCCGCTGGGCAGGGTGCGCACATCCAGCACCTGGCCTTGCGCGGCGAGTTTGTAAGCACGAAGGGAGGTGGTTCCCCAGTCGAGCGCGATCAATTGCGCCTGCATCGCTTCACCTGTTCTGTTTTTGGCAGTGAGTGAGGCGACTATAAACTTGGGCGGAGGAAAATTCCAATATGTAAAACATAATCCCATATATAGGGATTTTGACTTCGTCTTGTGGGAGGCCACTGGGTCGCGACATGCCCGCCATCAAAAAAGCCCGTGAAACCAAGCGCCGGCCGCGCGGTGCTCGATCTCACAGGCCTTGAACCTGCCGCCGCTTACTCCGGCAGGGCAAACGCCATCACATAGTCCCCTTGCCGGGTACCCAACGAGCCATGCCCGCCGGCCATCACCAGCACGTACTGGCGACCATCCTTGCCGGTGTAGGTCATCGGCGTGGTCTGGGCACCGGCCGGCAGGCGCCCTTCCCAAAGCACCTTGCCATCGCGCACGTCATAAGCACGCAGGTACTGGTCGAGGGTGCCGCTGAGGAACGCCAGGCCGCTGGCGGTGGTGAAGCTTCCACCCAGGCTCGGCACGCCCATGGTCAGCGGGATCGGAATGGGCGAGCTGTCACGTACGGTGCCGTTCTTGTGCTTCCAGATCACCTTGTGGGTGGTCAGGTCCACTGCGGCCACATAGCCCCAGGCCGGTGCCTGGCAAGGCAGCCCCAGCGGCGACAGGAAAGCGCCCATGATCACGCCATAAGGCGCCCCCTTGTTGGCCTGGATGCCCTCGGTTTCACTCTTGCGCGCCGGCTGCCCGGCGATTTTCGAGGCTGGCACCAACTGCGACTTGAAGGCCATGTAGCTGGGGTTGACGAAGGCGATCTGGCGCTCCGGGTCGACCGAAATGCCACCCCAGTCGAACACCCCGAAGTTGCCGGGGTAGACCAGCGAGCCCTGCAGCGATGGCGGGGTGTAGATGCCGTCATAGCGCAGCGAACGGAAGTCGATGCGGCACAGCATCTGGTCGAACGGCGTTACGCCCCACATGTCTCGCTCACGCAGGGTGGGCGGCATGAAATTGAGCTCGGACATCGGCTGGGTCGGTGCGGTGTGATCACCTTCCACGGCGCCTTGCGGTACCGGGGTTTCGTGGATGGGCACCAGCGGCTGACCGTTGCTGCGGTCCAGCACGTAGATGCTGCCCTGCTTGGTCGATGCCATTACCGCAGGCTTGATGCCTTCGGCGGTCTTGATGTCGACCAGGCTCGGCTGGCCACCGACATCCATGTCCCACAAGTCGTGATGGGTGAACTGGTAGTTCCAGCGCACCTTGCCAGTGGCGATGTCCAGGGCCACCAGGCCGGCACTGAATTTCTCCGCCTCTGGCGTGCGGTTGCCGCCCCACTGGTCGGGCATCTGGTTGCCCATGGGCAGGTACAGCAGGCCGAGCTTCTCATCGGCGCTGATCACCGACCACACGTTTGGAGAGTTGCGGGTGTAGAACTGGCCGTCACTGATCGGCGCGGTGGCGTCGGGGTTGCCGCTGTCCCAGTTCCACACCAGCTGGCCGGTGATCGCATCATAGGCGCGGACGACGCCGGACGGCTCGTCGGTGGAAACGTTGTCGGTGACATGACCGCCAAGTATCACCAGGCCGCCGGCCACGGTGGGTGGCGAAGTGGAGTAATAGCCACCAGGGGCGAAGCTGCCGATGTTGCGGGTAAGGTCGATCTGGCCGTTGTCGCCAAAGCCGGCGCACTGTTGGCCGGTATCGGCATCCAGCGCGATCAGGCGGGTGTCGGCGGTGGGTACATAGATGCGCTTGGCGCAGGCCTGCCCTTGCACGGGGCTCGCTTGCGAGCTGGCCGTGTCGAAATAGGCCACGCCGCGGCAGGTCATGTGTGCCCAGCCTTTGAAGTTGGCCGCATTCTGCGTGCTGAGCTTGGGATCGAAACGCCAGATCTCCTTGCCGCTGTCGGGGTCCAGGGCAATCACCTGGCTATGCGGGGTGCATACGTAGAGCTTGCCGTTGACTTTCAGCGGGGTGTTTTCCGCCGTGGTCTCGCCCGGGTCGTTTGGCCCGGGGATATCACCGGTGCGGTAGGTCCAGGCCAGCTTGAGCTTGCCCACATTCTGCGGGGTGATCTGCTTGAGTGGCGAGTAACGGTCGCCAAACTCGGTACGCCCGTAGGACTGCCAGTCACCGTCAGGCATTGCCGGTGCCGTGCTGGTGGTGCCTGCCGTGTCACGGTCCAGGCGGCCGACCACGGTGTCGGGCTGGGTGAACTGGCTGGCCAGCGCCATCAGGCCCGCGGCCGCCACGCCCACACTCAATACCCCTGTACCGAGGGGATAAGGCTGGCCCTGCGTCAATGGCCTGCGTAGCCAAGGCAATAACAACATCAGGCCAAGGACGAACCAGAGGGCCAGCCGGGGGACCAGTTGCCACCAGTCCAGGCCCACCTCGACCAACGACCAGAGCGAACTCAGCAACAGCACGACGCCATAAACGCTCAATGCCTCACGTCGGCCAGCCAGCAACAAGGCTGCGGTAATCGCCAAGCCAATGCCGGCCAGCAGGTAATACAGCGAACCGCCAAGGGTTGCCAGTTTGATGCCGCCGGCCAGCAAGGCAAGGCCCATCAGCAAAAAAACCACGCCTAGCAATCTGGGCAGCAAGCGTGAGGGGTGTGAAGCACGGGTGGTGCTCATCGGTGAAATCTCCGTTTACATGGGACTGAATCGGTAAGACATCCAGCAACGAAGAATAGTGTTACTAAATGATTCTGCGACAAACTGACGAACTCGAGGGAGAGCGTTGCGACAAATGCAACAATTCGCATGTGGTCATAGTATGACTAACGCTCATTGCGAACCCCGAGCTAGAGCCTGCGCTTGATCCCTCCTCGCCGAAAGTAGCTGATTTCCGGCTACCAACGCCGTTGACAGCTGGTTTTTCACTTGCTAAAAAAGCCGAAGTTGTACGACAACACATAACAAAAACAACATCAGCGGAAGCAACCCATGTCGAAAATCTGCCAGACCACCCTCCCCTGTGCGCTGCTTGGCGCCAGCCTGCTCAGCTGCCTGCCGGGCACCAGCCTTGCCCAAGGTTTCATCGAAGACAGCAAAGCCGTGCTGGGCCTGCGCAACTTCTATATCAACCGCAACTTCACCAACCCGCCAACCCGCAAGGCAAAGCCGAAGAATGGACCCAGAGCGTGATCCTCGATGCCCGTTCCGGTTTCACCGAGGGCCCGGTGGGTTTTGGCGTAGACGTGCTGGGGCTGTGGTCGGTGAAGCTCGATGGCGGGGGCGGCACCTATGGCACCGGGCTGCTGCCACGCCACGACGATGGGCGGCCGGCGGATGACTTTGGCCGGCTTGCCGTGGCGGGCAAGGCGCGCATTTCGAAAACCGAGCTGAAAATCGGCGAATGGATGCCGGTACTGCCAATTCTGCGCGCGGACGACGGTCGCTCACTGCCGCAAACATTGCGTGGCGGGCAGGTCACGTCCAACGAGTTTGCCGGGCTGACCTTGTACGGCGGCCAGTTCCGCGCCAACAGCCCGCGCAACGACGCCAGCATGGAGGACATGAGCTACGGCGGCGCGGTGTCGGACCGCTTCAACTTCGTCGGGGGCGAGTACAGGTTCAACCAGGAGCGCACCCTGGTGGGGCTGTGGAATGCGGTGCTCAAGGACGTGTACCAGCAGCAATACCTGCAGCTGAGCCACAGCCAGCCGCTCGGC
The DNA here is from genome assembly GCF_002454615.1 of Pseudomonas sp. UBA6699. Taxonomy (NCBI): domain Bacteria; kingdom Pseudomonadati; phylum Pseudomonadota; class Gammaproteobacteria; order Pseudomonadales; family Pseudomonadaceae; genus Pseudomonas; species Pseudomonas sp. UBA6699. The sequence goes on along the minus strand of NZ_DKJF01000110.1, from coordinate 5,377 downwards.
GACTGGACCCTGGGCGCCAACCTGGGCTATTTCCAGGGCGATGACGACGGTTCCAGGCGCGCTGGCGAGCTGGACAACAAGACGTACTCGGGGATGTTCTCCGCCAAATACGGCGGCAGCACCTTCTGGGTCGGGCTGCAGAAGGTCGATGGCGATACCTGGATGCGGCTCAATGGCACCAGTGGCGGAACCCTGGCCAATGACAGCTACAACGCCAGCTTCGACAACGCCAACGAACGCTCATGGCAGGTGCGCCATGACTTCAACTTCGTCACCGTCGGCGTGCCGGGGCTGACCTTGATGAACCGCTACATCAGCGGCCGCGACGTGCACAGCGGGGTGGTGACGGATGGCAAGGAATGGGTCCGTGAGACTGAACTGGCATATGTGATACAGAGCGGAGCGTTCAAGGATTTGAGTGTGAAATGGCGCAATTCGTCGATTCGGCGGGACTACAGCAATAACGAGTTCGATGAGAACCGGTTGATTTTCAACTACCCGTTGTCGTTGCTGTAAGGCTTTACGCCGCTCATTTCGCGACACGAGGCCGCTCCTACAGGGCACGCGCATAACACCAGACTGACATTGCGTTGTCATTGACAACACTGAATCGCACCGCCAATAATCACAAAAGTCATACGACAACCTACAACAATTAACAATAAGAGCCGGTCATGACCACTACCCCCCTCAAACGCCTGCTGCTCACCGGAGCCGCAGGCGGCCTGGGCAAGGTCCTTCGCGAACGCCTGCAAGGCTGCGCCGAGGTCCTGCGCCTTTCCGACATCAACCCCATGGCCCCAGCCGCTGGCCCACACGAAGAAGTGGTGACATGCGACCTGGCCGACAAGGCAGCCGTGCATGCCCTGGTCGAAGGCGTCGATGCCATCGTGCACTTCGGCGGGGTGTCTACCGAGCATTCGTTCGAAGAGATTCTCGGCCCCAATATCTGCGGCGTGTTCCATGTCTACGAGGCGGCACGCAAGCATGGGGTGCAACGGGTGGTCTTCGCCAGTTCCAACCATACCATCGGCTTCTACCGCCAGAACGAGCGCATCGACGCGCATGCCCCGCGCCGCCCCGACAGCTACTACGGGCTGTCCAAGTGCTATGGCGAAGATGTCGCCAGCTTCTATTTCGATCGTTACGGCATCGAAACCGTCAGCATCCGCATCGGCTCTTCGTTCCCCCGGCCACAGAACCCGCGCATGCTCTGCACGTGGTTAAGTTACGACGATCTGGTGCAGTTGATTGAGCGCGGCCTGTTCACGCCGAACGTCGGCCACACCATTGTCTACGGTGCCTCGGCCAACCGCACCGTATGGTGGGACAACCGCCATGCCGCACACCTGGGCTACGTGCCCAAGGACAGCTCGGAGCCCTTCCGCGCAGCGGTGGAAGCCGAGCCGGCGCCTGCCGCCGATGACCCGAGCATGGTCTATCAGGGCGGCGCATTTGCCGTGGCCGGACCGTTCAACTGACCGCACGCGCCAGGAGGCACGGCCATGCACTGTGAACTGATCGTCGACGCCCGCAACGGCACCGGGGAAAGCCCCGTGTGGCACCCTGGCGAGCAGGCCTTGTACTGGGTCGACATACCCGCGCGCCAGTTGCACTGCTGGCGGCCGGTGGATAATACGCACCAGGTCTGGCAGGGCGACCAGATGCTGGCCTGTATCGCCCGCAGTGGCGACGGGTGGGTGGCCGGCATGGAAAGCGGCATCTTCCAGATTCAAACCAAGGCCGACGGCAGCCTGGCCAGCCGTGTGCTCAGCGGGGTGGCGCATGCGCAGCCGGGCATGCGCTTCAACGATGGCCGCTGCGACCGCCAAGGGCGTTTCTGGGCCGGCAGCATGCTGCTGGACATGCAGCAAGGCGCCCACGTAGGGGCACTGTACCGGCATGACCGCGAGGGCCATTTGCACCTGCAGCAAGCGGGCATGATCGTGCCCAACGGCCTGGCTTTCAGCCCAGACGGCACGCGCATGTACCTGTCCGATTCGCACCCCAGCGTGCAGAAGGTCTGGGCCTTCGACTACGACACCGACACGGGCACACCCCATAACCCGCGGCTGTTCGTGGACATGCGCAATTACCCCGGCCGCCCCGACGGTGCCGCCATCGACCAGGACGGCTGCTATTGGATATGCGGCAATGACGCCGGGCAGATCCACCGTTTCACCCCTGACGGGCGCCTGGACCGCTCGCTCAGCGTACCGGTGAAGAAGCCGGCGATGTGCGCCTTCGGTGGCGCCAACCTCGACACCCTGTACGTCACCTCGATCCGCCCGGCGGGGCTCGACCTTGGCGACCAGCCGCTGGCCGGCGGGGTATTTGCCCTCAACCCAGGCACCAAGGGCCTGGAGGAGCCAGCCTGGCGGGGCTGAGCCCCGCGACGCGCACCACACCCTTTGCACGCCCGAAACCAGATAATAAAAACCACGGAGTTTCATCATGACGTTCAAACGCAAGCTGCTTCTTGCCGTACTCCCCTTCGCCTGCAGCGTGGCCATGCCCGTTTCGGCGCTGGACATCAAGTTCGCGGAAATTCACCCCGCCGGCTACCCCACGGTGGTGGCCGAGCAGAACATGGGCAAGAAACTGGAACAGGCCAGCAATGGCGACATCACCTTCAAGATGTTTGCCGGCGGTGTGCTGGGCTCGGAGAAGGAAGTGATCGAACAGGCGCAGATCGGCGCCGTGCAGATGACCCGCGTCAGCCTGGGGATCGTCGGCCCGGTGGTGCCGGATGTGAACGTGTTCAACATGCCGTTCGTGTTCCGCGACCACGACCACATGCGCAAGGTCATCGATGGCGAGATCGGCCAGGAAATCCTCGACAAGATCACCAACTCCGACTTCAACCTGGTGGCCCTGGCCTGGATGGATGGCGGCTCGCGCAGCCTCTACACGAAAAAGCCGGTGCGCAGCCTGGAAGACCTGAAGGGCATGAAGATTCGCGTGCAGGGCAACCCGCTGTTCATCGACATGATGAACGCCATGGGTGGCAACGGCATCGCCATGGACACCGGGGAAATCTTCAGCGCGCTGCAGACCGGGGTAATCGACGGCGCCGAGAACAACCCGCCGACCCTGCTCGAACACAACCACTACCAGAGTGCCAAATACTTCACCCTGACCGGCCACCTGATCCTGCCCGAGCCGGTGGTGATGTCCAAGACCACCTGGAACAAGCTCACCCCCGAACAGCAAGCGCTGGTGAAAAAGGTAGCGCGTGAGGCGCAGATGGAAGAGCGGGTGCTGTGGGATGCGAAAACGGCCAGCAGCGAAGAGAAGCTCAAGGCCGCCGGTGTCGAGTTCATCACCGTCGACAAGAAACCCTTCTACGACGCGACCGCACCGGTGCGGGAAAAATACGGCGCGCAATACGCCGACCTGATGAAACGTATCGACGCGGTGCAGTAAGCGCGACCTTTCCTACCGACCTCGGCAGGGCCGCGTCAGCCGCCCTGCCGCTTTGGTGATGCCCATGAAAAACCTCTTTCTGCGTGCCAACGACACGTTGTACCGCGCCTGTATCTGGGTCGCCGGCCTGTCGATCCTGAGCATGTCGCTGATCATCCCGTGGGGCATCTTCGCCCGCTATGTACTCGGCACCGGGGCCAGCTGGCCAGAGCCGGTGGCCATCTTGCTGATGGTGGTGTTCACCTTCGTTGGCGCCGCCGCCAGCTACCGCGCCGGGGCGCATATGGCGGTGGCGATGATCACCGACCGCCTGCCGCCGCTGCAGCGCCGGCTGGTGGCCCTGCTGGTGCAGGTGCTGATGGTCCTGGTGTGCCTGTTCATGACCGGGTACGGCACCCAGCTGTGCATCACCACCTGGAACCAGTTTCTGGCCTCCCTGCCCAGTGTGCGCGTGGGCATGACCTATGCGCCGATCCCAATCGGTGGCGTGCTGACCTTGGTGTTTGTGCTGGAAAAACTCCTGCTGGGCGACCAGAGCCACCGCAAGGTGGTGCGCTTCGACCAACTGGAAGAAAACGAAGGAGCGGCGTAAATGGATGTGTTCATTCTGTTGGGCAGTTTTATCGCGCTCATCCTGCTGGGCATGCCCGTGGCCTATGCCTTGGGCCTTTCGGCGCTGATCGGCGCCTGGTGGATCGACATACCGCTGCAGGCGATGATGATCCAGGTGGCCAGCGGGGTTAACAAGTTCTCGCTGCTGGCCATTCCGTTCTTCGTGCTGGCCGGGGCCATCATGGCCGAAGGCGGCATGTCACGCCGGCTGGTGGCCTTTGCCGGGGTGCTGGTGGGTTTCGTGCGCGGCGGCCTTTCGCTGGTCAACATCATGGCCTCGACGTTCTTTGGTGCAATTTCAGGCTCATCGGTGGCAGACACCGCCTCGGTGGGCTCGGTGCTGATCCCGGAGATGGAGCGCAAAGGCTACCCGCGCGAGTTCTCTACCGCCGTGACGGTCAGCGGCTCGGTACAGGCGCTGCTGACCCCGCCCAGCCACAACTCGGTGTTGTACTCGCTGGCGGCGGGCGGCACGGTCTCGATCGCCTCGCTGTTCATGGCCGGGGTGATGCCAGGGTTGTTGCTGAGCGCGGTGATGATGGGCCTGTGCCTGCTGTTCGCGAAGAAGCGCAACTACCCCAAGGGTGAGGTCATCCCGCTGCGCCAGGCGCTGAAGATTGCCGGTGAGGCACTGTGGGGCCTGATGGCCATGGTGATCATCCTGGGCGGTATCCTGTCGGGCGTGTTCACTGCGACCGAGTCGGCAGCCGTGGCGGTCGTCTGGTCATTCTTCGTGACCATGTTCATCTACCGTGACTACAAGTGGCGCGACCTGCCCAAGCTGATGCATCGCACGGTGCGCACCATCTCGATCGTGATGATATTGATCGGCTTCGCGGCCAGCTTTGGCTACGTGATGACGCTGATGCAGATCCCGTCGAAGATCACCACGGCGTTCCTCACTCTGTCGGACAACCGCTATGTGATCCTGATGTGCATCAACTTCATGTTGCTGCTGCTGGGCACGGTGATGGACATGGCGCCGCTGATTCTGATCCTAACGCCGATCCTGTTGCCGGTGATCACCGGCATCGGCGTGGACCCGGTGCATTTCGGCATGATCATGCTGGTGAACCTGGGGATCGGCCTGATCACGCCGCCGGTGGGCGCCGTGTTGTTCGTCGGCTCGGCGGTGGGCAAGGTGAGTATCGAATCGACGGTCAAGGCGCTGCTGCCGTTCTACCTGGCACTGTTCCTGGTGCTGATGGCGGTGACCTACATTCCGGCCATTTCGCTGTGGCTGCCTAGCGTGGTGCTGTAACCGCACCTCAGCCTGTAGGAGCGGCCTTGTGTCGCGATGGGCCGCAAAGCGGCCCCGACTTCAAGCTTTCTTCACCGG
>NZ_DKJF01000111.1:0-16816 GCF_002454615.1 Pseudomonas sp. UBA6699 | reverse complement strand
TCGGCCTCCCCGGAAGGGCTTCTTCAGCCTGACGAGAATAACTTCTCCCGCCAGGTCAGTCACAACATACTAGGATCGAGCGCAGCTCTCGATTGCGCCGCGCGGGCGGCGCTCGCTCTAACAGGCGCTGCATACCTTGTGGCAAACACCTGTCAGCCCTGATGCGATCCCCGTGGGAGCTGGCTTGCCAGCGATGAGCACAACACAAGCACTGAAGGTTCAGCCCCCAAAAACCGACAGGTTCAACGGCCTCACTGCCCCCATCCAGATCGCATGGTCCCGATGGTCTGCCAGTTCATCACCGGTCAGCGGGTGCATGAACACCACCAAACCCTGGCGATGCAGTGCCAACCAAGGCAATACCACCCCCACCACTTCCGGACCGAAAGCCAGCTGGCAGCTCCAGTCCGGGTGCGGGCCCACCGGTTTCTGGTGCATGCGCCCCATGCTCACGGGAAACAGCCGCGCCGCTTCCTCACACAGCGCCCGAGCCTGCTCCAGGGTCGCTGCATCATAGTAAATGTGGGCGTGGTAACCCTTGATCCTCTGCACGATACCTCCTGGGCCCAAAACCCGCGTGACTCTGCGCCGAACTCACCCTTACCGGCTTCGCTCGTGCTCCAACCAACCTACGAACCGTTCGATCAAAGCGCCCCGGCGTTTGCGCGGCGGCAACACCGCATAATAACCGCGTTCCGAGCGCAGGCTGCCCTCCAGTGGCCGGCAGAGCAAACCCTGCTCGACCAGCCCATCCACCAGGTGCCCCCAGCCAATCGCCACCCCTTGCCCGGCAATCGCCGCCTGTATCAGCAGCGTGTAGTTATCGAATCGCAGTTGCCCGGCTGGCGGTGGGCTGGCCACGCCAAACCCGCGAAACACACCCGCCCAGTCAAACCAGCGGCTGGCCTGCTCACCTTTGAGGTGCAACAACGGCAAGCGCTGCAAAGCCACGGCTGACATGGGTTTGCCATGAATCAGGCGGGGGCTGCACACTGGGAAAACCTCCTCATCGAACAACCAGCGGCTTTCGCCCTGATGAAAGCGCCCATCACCAAACAGTACGGCCACATCGATGTCCGGGCGCAACATGCCCTGGCTGCGCTCACCGGTCACCAGGCTGACATCCACGTGTGGATAAGCCTCGTGAAAGCGCTGCAGGCGCGGCATCAGCCAGAACGCCGCGAACGCGAAGTCGGTGGCCACCTGCAGCACTTCACGCTGGCCGCGCCCACTGACCTGGGCAATACCTTCGTCCATGGCCTGCAACCCTTGGTGCACATGCTCGAACAACAGCTGGCCGGCCTCGGTGAGTTCGATCCCGCGGTACACCCGATCGAACAGGCGTGTGCCCAACTGCGCCTCCAGCCGTTTTACCTGCTGGCTTACCGCAGGCTGGGTGGTGCCCAGCGCCAGGGCCGCCGCAGTGAAGCCACGCAAACGGGCCGCGGCCTCGAACACCCGCAACGTATCCAGCGACAGTTCGGCAAAGCGCTCAAACATAAGCTTGGCTAATCCCAGTCATTGCCCGCCATGGGCTTTACCCATGTTATCCACAGTCGCATCTTGATAGGCAAGCGGTTCGCATAACCTTCAACGATGGAAGCCAGCATGACACGCCCGAATATCCTGTTCATCATGGCCGACCAAATGGCCGCACCCCTGCTGCCCATTTATGGGCCTTCACCCATTCAGATGCCGCACCTCAGCCGCCTGGCCGAGCAGGCCGTGGTGTTCGATTCAGCCTACTGCAACAGCCCGCTATGCGCGCCGTCGCGCTTCACCCTGGTCAGCGGCCAGCTCCCAAGCCGCATCGGTGCCTACGACAATGCTGCCGATTTCCCCGCCGACGTGCCGACCTACGCCCACTACCTGCGCCGCCTGGGCTACCGCACGGCGCTGTCGGGCAAGATGCATTTCTGCGGCCCGGACCAGCTGCATGGTTACGAGGAACGCCTGACCAGCGACATCTACCCGGCCGATTATGGCTGGGCAGTGAACTGGGATGAGCCGGATGTGCGTCCAAGCTGGTACCACAACATGTCCTCGGTACTGCAGGCAGGCCCCTGCGTGCGTACCAACCAGCTGGATTTCGACGAGGAGGTGGTGTTCAAGGCGCGCCAGTACCTCTACGACCACGTGCGCGAGAATGACGGCCGGCCGTTTTGCCTGACCGTGTCGATGACCCACCCCCACGATCCGTACACCATTCCCAAGCACTACTGGGATCGCTACGAGGGTGTGGATATCCCCATGCCCGGCACCGAATTCAGCCAGGCAGAACTGGACCCGCATTCGCAGCGCCTGCTCAAGGTCTATGACCTGTGGAACAAACCCCTACCGGTGGACAAGATCCGCGATGCACGCCGGGCCTATTTCGGCGCCTGCAGCTACATCGACGACAACATCGGCAAGCTGTTGCAGACCTTGCAAGAGTGCGACCTGGCCGACGACACCCTGATCGTGTTCTCCGGCGACCACGGCGACATGCTCGGCGAGCGTGGCCTTTGGTACAAGATGCACTGGTTCGAAATGTCGGCGCGGGTGCCACTGTTGGTTCATGCACCGCAGCGCTTTGCCGCCAGCCGTGTCAGCGCCTCGGTATCGACCTGTGACCTGTTACCGACCCTGGTCGAATTGGCGGGCGGAGCTGTGGATAACACCCTGCATCTGGATGGCCGCTCACTGCTTGGCCACCTGCAAGGGCAGGGCGGCCACGACGAAGTGATCGGCGAATACATGGCCGAAGGCACTGTCGGGCCGCTGATGATGATCCGCCGCGGGCCTTACAAATTCGTGTACGGCGAAGACGACCCTTGCCTACTCTATGATCTTGACCGCGACCCGCACGAGCGGGAGAACCTCGCCAGCAGCCCGGACCACCAGGCGCTGCTGCAGGCGTTCGTCGAGGAAGCCCGACAGCGTTGGGACATGCCCAGCTTGCGCCAGCAGGTACTGGCCAGCCAGCGCCGTCGCCGCCTGGTGGCCGAAGCGCTGGCTACCGGCAAGCTGCACAGCTGGGACCATCAACCATGGGTAGATGCCAGCCAACAGTACATGCGTAACCACATTGATCTCGACGACCTCGAGCGCAAGGCACGTTACCCACAGCCCGCCCCCCTGGATTGAGAAGAGGCCGCCATGCACACGTTTTCCGCCGCCGTACTCACCCTGGCCTTGGGCCTGGGTATCACCCCGGCCCACGCCGCCGACGACGATGCACAATGCAGCACGGTAAAAATGGCCGACCCTGGCTGGAGCGACATAGCCACGACCAACGCCGTGGCCCGGCTGCTACTGGAAAGTCTGGGCTACCAGGTGAAGATCGACAGCCTGGCGGTGCCGATCATCTACGGCGGCCTGAAGGACGGCCGTGTGGATGCCTTCCTTGGCAACTGGATGCCGGCGCAACAGGGCTTTCATGACAAGTTCGTCGCCAATGGGGATGTGCAGCAGTTGTCGCGCAACCTGGAAGGCACCGAGTTCACCTTGGCCGTGCCGGACTACGTCTGGAATGCCGGGGTCAAGGATTTCGCCGACCTGCACAAGCACGCCGACCAGTTCGACAAGAAGCTGTACGGCATCGGTTCCGGCGCACCGGCCAACCTGTTGCTCAAACAAATCATCGACAACAATGAGTTCGACCTTGGCCAGTGGAAACTGGTCGAATCCAGCGAGCAGGCGATGTTGACGCAGGTCGACCGCGCCGTGAAGAAGCAGCAATTCATCACTTTCCTAGGCTGGACGCCACATCCGATGAATGTGAAGCTGAAGATGCACTACCTCACGGGCGGGGAAAAATGGTTCGGTAGCAAAGGCCAGGTGTACACCCTGACGCGCAAGGGTTATCCACAAGCCTGCCCGAATGCGGCGAAGCTGCTAGGCAACCTGAAGTTCACACTGGACATGGAAAACAGCATCATGGCTCAGGTTGTGGACAAGAAGATCAGCTTCGACGACGCGGCCAGGGCCTGGGTCAAGACGCACCCCGAGTTACTGGAAGGGTGGTTGGCCGGGGTCACCACCAAAGCCGATGGCGATGCCTTGGAGGCCGTCAAAGCCAAACTATGAACTCACCAGCAATGCACCTGACCTGTGGGAGCGGGCATGCCCGCTCCCACAGGTCAGGTGCATTTAATCAAGGATTGTGGATAACCCATGCATCGTATCATCCACCTGCTGCCATTCCTCGCCTGGCTCCCGCGCCAATCGGTCCGCAGCCTGCGCCAGGACCTGCTGGTGGGCCTGGGCGGTGCCATCCTCGCGCTGCCGCAGTCCATCGCCTATGCCCTGATCGCCGGCCTGCCTGCCGAATACGGCCTGTACGCCGCCATCGTGCCGGTATTGATCGCCTGCCTGTGGGGTTCGTCCTGGCACCTGATCTGCGGCCCGACCGCGGCCATCTCCATCGTGCTCTACGCCAGCATCAGCCCATTGGCCGTGGCTGGGAGTTCGGACTACATCACGCTGGTGCTGCTGCTCACCTTCCTCGGCGGGGTCTTTCAACTGCTGCTGGGGCTGCTGCGCTTCGGTGCGCTGGTCAATTTCGTCTCGCATTCCGTAGTGCTCGGCTTCACCCTTGGCGCCGCGGTCGTCATTGCCCTGGGGCAATTGCCCAACCTGCTGGGCATGGACCTGCCCAGCCAGGCCACGGCGCTGAAAACCGTACAGGACCTGGCCAGCCATGCCGGCGAAATCAATGTGCCATCCTTGCTGTTGGGCCTGGCCACCGTGGTTATCGGTGTGGCGCTCAAACTCTGGCGCCCGCGCTGGCCCAGCCTGTTGATAAGCCTGATCGCGGTGAGCCTGGTGGCCTGGCTGCTGCCGGGCTGGTTTGGCCATGTGCCGAGGGTCGCGGCATTCACCGGCCAGCTTCCACCCTTGAGCCCGCTGCCCTTGCTGGACGTGGAGCTGATTCTGCGCCTGCTGCCCAGTGCCGTGGCGGTAGGTATGCTGGGGTTGGTCACCAGCCTGTCGATTGCCCGGTCGTTGTCGGCACGCTCGGAACAGCTGATCGACCCTGATCAGGAAATTCGCGCCCAGGGCGTGTCGAACATCGTTGGCGCGTTCTTCTCGGGTTACCTGTCTGCTGGCTCCTTCACCCGTTCGGGCCTGAGCTACGAAGCAGGTGCCCGCTCCCCCATGGCCGGGGTGTTTTCGGCGCTATGGGTGGCGCTGTTCGCCATCACCGGTGCTGGCTTGATCGCACAGTTGCCGATCCCCGCCATGGCCGGCAGCATTCTGTTGATCTGCTGGGGGCTGGTGGACCGCCAAGCCATCCGCGCGCTGTTCCGGGTCAGCCGTTCGGAGTTCCTGGTAATGGCGCTGACGGCGGCGGCAACCTTGCTGCTGGAGTTGCAGACGGCGATCTATGCCGGGGTGCTGGCGTCGCTGTTCTTCTACCTCAAACGCACATCACGGCCACGGGTGCAGCAAAGCCGCGAAGGTGAAGCGGATGTGCTGCGGGTAGGTGGCTCGATCTTCTTTGGCGCGGCGCACTACCTGCAAGTACATTTGCAGCTGTGCCAAGGCCCGCATGTGGTGATCGATGCGCGGCAGGTGAATTTCATCGACTACTCGGGTGTAGACATGTTGCACCGCGAGGCACGGCGCTTGCGGCGCCTGGGCGGGAGCCTGACCTTGCACCGGGCCAGGCCGCAGGTGATCGAGGAATTGCAGAAGCTGGAAGGGGCGCAGTTGTGCCCGATCCGGTTTGAGGAATGAGGTTGAGTTGAGATTTGGGGCTGCTTTGCAGCCCATCGCGACGCAAGGCCGCTCCCACAAGGGATGGGTGTACGCCGACCCAACGCGGCCCCGGCAATTTCAGCCCCGAGCCAATTGCCGGCGCAACTCAGCCAACACCGGAGCGGTATCCGGCCGTACCCCACGCCAGATAAAGAACGCCTCAGCGGCCTGCTCAGCCAGCATCCCCAACCCATCCAGCACTTTGGCCGCGCCCAGCTTCTGCGCCCACTGGCAAAACGGCGTAGGTTCCTTGCCATACATCATGTCGTAGCAAACCGTGCGCCCTGCCTCGACCAAACTGTCGGCAATCGGCGGCAACTCCCCGGCCAAACTGGCTGAAGTGGCGTTGATGATCACATCCACCGGCTCCTGCAACCAGGCAAACCCACTCGCCACCACCGGCCCCAGTTCATCGAACTCCCGCGCCAGCTGCTCGGCCTTTTCCACGGTACGGTTGGCGATCACCAGCGATTGCGGCCTGTGCGCCAGGATCGGCTCCAGCACGCCACGCACTGCACCACCGGCACCGAGAATCAAAATGCGCTTGCCCGTCAGTTCGACCCCGGCATTCACCGTCAGGTCACGCACCAGGCCGGCGCCATCGGTGTTGTCACCTTGCAAAGTGCCGTCAGCCAGCTTGCTCAGTGTGTTCACCGCGCCAGCGCGCTGGGCACGCGGGGTCAGGCTGTCGCACAGGCGGTAGGCCTCTTCCTTGAACGGCACGGTGACATTGCCGCCGCTGCCTTGCTTGAAGAAGCCGCGTGCGCAGTCGCTGAACTCATCCAGCGGCGCCAGCAGGGTGGCGTATTCCAGGTCCTGGCCGGTCTGCTCGGCAAACAGGCGGTGAATCAGCGGCGACTTGCTGTGGCCGATGGGGTTACCAAAAACGACGTACTGGTCCATGGCGGCTCCTTGGTTATCCACAGGCTTACTGGCCAAGCCAGTCGCGGTCTTGCAGGAAGTAGTCGGTCAGGCGCGCTTCTTCGCTGCCCGGTGCCGGCTTCCAGTCATAGCCCCAGCGCACCTGTGGCGGCAGCGACATGAGAATGGACTCGGTGCGCCCGCCCGACTGCAGGCCGAACAGCGTGCCGCGGTCGTAGACCAGGTTGAACTCCACGTAGCGGCCGCGGCGGTATTCCTGGAACTCACGCTGCTGCGGGGTATAGGGGGTGTGCTTGCGGCGCTGGATGATCGGCAGGTAGGCGTCGACATAGGCATCGCCAATGGCACGGATGAAGGCGAAGCAAGTGTCGAAGCCCCACTCGTTCAGGTCGTCGAAGAACAGCCCGCCAATGCCGCGTGGCTCGCCACGGTGCTTGAGGTGGAAGTAGCGGTCGCACCAGGCCTTGTAGCGCGGGTACACATCGGCACCGAAGGGTGCACATGCCTGCTCGGCCACGCGGTGCCAGTGAATGCAGTCTTCCTCGACGCCGTAGTATGGGGTCAGGTCGAAACCGCCACCGAACCACCACACCGCCTCTTCGCCTTCCTTCTCGGCAATGAAGAACCGCACATTGGCGTGCGAGGTGGGCACATGCGGGTTGTACGGGTGAATCACCAGCGACACGCCCAAGGCCTCGAAGCCCCGGCCCGCCAGCTCCGGGCGGTGGGCGCTGGCCGACGGCGGCAGGCCGGCGCCGAACACGTGGGAGAAGTTGACCCCACCTTTCTCGATCAGCTTGCCCTCGCCGATCACCCGCGTACGCCCCCCGCCACCGGCTTCGCGCACCCAGGCATCCTCGACGAAGCGGGCACCGCCGTCTTCGTTTTCGAGGGCAGAGCAGATGCGGTCTTGCAGGTCGAGCAGGTAGGCTTTCACGGCCTCGGTGCGGCTAGTCATCGGGTCACCAGGAACGGGCAGGGAAGAATTCGCCGCGTAGCATAACACCGCCAGCGCGCGCGCCGCAGTTGACGGCGATCAAGCAAAGGCGTCCGATAGAAGGCCTTTCCCGATCCCGACTACAGGAGTACGAGATGGCCAAGCGTATCCAGTTCAGCCAGCATGGCGGCCCCGAAGTGCTGCAGTTTGTGGAATTCGAACCCGCCCCGCCGGGGCCCCAGCAGGTGCGCGTGCGCAACCATGCGATCGGCCTGAACTTCATCGACACCTATTTCCGCAGCGGGCTGTATGCACCGCCATCACTGCCTTCGGGGCTGGGCACCGAAGCGGCCGGTGTGGTCGAGGCCGTGGGCGAAGGCGTGACCCGGCTGAAGGTGGGTGACCGCGTGGCCCATGCCGGCGGCCCGCTGGGCGCATACAGCGAGGTTCACACGCTGCCGGAGGCCAACCTGGTCAAGCTGCCCGACAACATCAGCTTCGAGCAGGCAGCGGCGGTGATGCTCAAGGGGTTGACCGTGCAGTACCTGCTGAAGCAAACCTACCAGGTGAAGGCGGGTGACGTGGTCCTGTTCCATGCGGCCGCCGGTGGCGTGGGTTCGCTGGCGTGCCAATGGGTGAAAGCGTTGGGTGCCAAGCTGATCGGCACTGTGAGTTCTGCCGAGAAGGCGGAGCGGGCCAAAGCGCTGGGCGCATGGGCGACTATCGACTACAGCCATGAAGACGTGGCCAAGCGGGTGCTGGAGCTGACCGACGGCAAGAAATGCCCGGTGGTGTACGACGGCGTTGGCGCCGATACCTGGCTGACATCGCTGGACTGCCTGCAACCGCGCGGGCTGATGGTGAGCTTCGGTAATGCCTCGGGTGCGGTCAGCGGGGTGAACCTGGGGATTCTGGCGCAGAAGGGTTCGCTGTATGTGACCCGGCCGACCTTGGCGACCTATGCCAACAATGCCGAAAACACCCAGGCCATGGCCGATGACCTGTTTGCGATGATTGGCAGTGGCAAGCTGGTTGTGGATATCCAGCAGCGGTACCCGCTGAGTGAGGCGGCCAAGGCGCAGGCAGAGCTGTCGGCGCGGCGGACTGTAGGGTCGACAGTACTCATTCCCTGAGCCACACACGTTCCCTGTGGGAGCGGGCATGCCCGCGAAGAAGCCACCGCGGTGGATGGCACCGGCTTTGCCGGTGTTCGCGGGCGCGCCCGCTCCCACAGGTGCTGCGTCGGCTCTGCAAGCTGCGCTATGGCTGTGAGGGTCGGTTCGTCGGTGGCGGGGTCGACTCGATCCCATCGAGGATTGCCTCGACCACCCCCTCTGCCATTTCAATCGCATGCAGGTTCGACCAGAACATGCCACGGCCCTCTTCGCGCATGTAGTCCAGAGCTTTGTAGCCGGTTTCGTAGGCGCTGCGCAGGTACAGGGCTACGTGGACCAGAGCGTCCTCGGCGGAAATGTTCGGGTTGACGGTGAAGAGCGGGTCATGGCCGGCGTCGCAGCGGCCGAACGGGCGAGTGGAGGTGCAGGGTAGGGGTGGATCGGGCACTATTTTTTTCATGGCTTGCTCCAGGCATGAGCAGGCGCCAAGCCGTTACCACACGGTTTAGGCGGCAGCTGTACGCGAGGTGGTAAACCGGGCTGGAGGCGCTCCCGGCAGGCACGAAGCCTCCCGCGCACAGCTGCCATAGCTGTGACGCCCCAAGCACATCCGGGTTACCACACCCGATCGCCAAGTTATTCGGCGACGGTTGAAGCCTAAGGGCAGAGGTTCCCACTGAGAAGGTGATGGCAGAGGACGCGGGTCGTAGGATATTTCCCAAGCCGCGAGCTGGACAGCCATTTTGGCAACAATCAGAAAACCCTGACTGCAATCGCGCACCAGCATCGAGCGCTGCGCCGCGGGGAGGGTGAGGGGCGCCGCTTGACCATGAATGCTCGGAGGCGTAGCCTTTGCTCCTGAGGTTGTGCTGGTGCGCCGGTTGAGTTTCAAGTTATCCGGGCGAGTACATCCTTACCATTCAGGCCGCTCAAGCGGCCTTTATTTTTTGGGCTTGTTTCTATCCCCTTTAGGGATAATCGAATACAGCTCTGCCTTGGGCTTGCGAGCCGTCAGTTCAAAAATCGCCTCATCAAAAACTTCATTGCCATAGCCATCGTCACGACCAATCGTGCTGCGAAGAGCGGTCATGCGCGTGGCGTTTTTCCAGATTGATGTCGCCGCCAGTGCTGCCTCGATTTGCAAAACCATGTCATCAATGGTGGAGCCATCTCGAATCACCCGGCTTCTGTAGGCATGGCTACCGATGAATACGATGCCCGGATCCTCAAGCAGCGGTAGTTCCTGCGCTTCTTTCTGCCTGTTTATCGCTTCAAATTGATCTGCGGTAAACCTGCCTATTTCCACCGATCTAACCCGGTTGTTGGACGCAAGCTGCTGCAGATTCGCCCTTATCAGATATTCGGCATTTTTGAATAGCGGCATTGCTTCGGATGCTCCCGCCGAATTGCGACGTGAGCAGGCTAGAGGCAGGGGTTCCAGCATGGAAGGTGATGACTTAGGACTGAGACAGTAGGAAGCTTCCCAATTGGCAAGATCGGGCAAATCAGAAATAGGTCTGACGATTAGTGTGGCCGCTTTGCGGCCCTTTCGCGACACAAGGCCGCTCCTACAGGCATAGCGCCAGGGCTGAAAGCTGCGCTGTACTTGTAGGAGCGGCCTTGTGTCGCGAAACGAGGGCGAAGCCCTCGCCAGCGGTATCAACCCGGCCGAACAACCTCACCGGTAGCCAGGTTGCGAATCACGCTCGGATTCTTCCGCCCCCCCAGCGCGCCACCCAGCACCAGGTCCAGCTGGCCATGGAAGTACTGCTCCACCCGCAACCGGGTCTTCGCCGCCGGGCGCCCGCCGGGGTTGCACGAGGTGGAAATCAACGGCCCCACCAGCGCGCACAGTTCGCGCACCACCGGGTGGTCACTGACCCGCAGCGCTACGGTGTCATGCTGCCCGGTCACCCACTCCGGCAACAGGTCCTGGTGCGGCACCAGCCAGGTATTGGGCCCCGGCCAGGTGCTGCCCATACGGTCGATCCAGTCCTCGGGGAAATCTTCGAACAAAAAGTCGAACTGGCGGATAGTGTCGGCGACCAGGATCAGGCCTTTATCCACAGGTCGCGACTTCAGCGCCAGCAGGCGGTACACCGCGTCCTCGTTCCAGGGGTCGCAGCCCAGGCCCCAGACCGCTTCCGTTGGGTAGGCGATTACTGCGCCCGCCCGGATCTCACGTGCGGCTTGTTGCACACGAAAACTGCTTACCATTGCTGTTACTCCGCCTATGAACTTGCCTGTGCGCAGTGTACTTAGCCCGCGCGGGCAAACCAACGCCCGGCTTCATTGCTGACCCGCCCCTCCAGTTCCAGCTCGGTCAATTGCGCAAGCACTTCGGCCAGTGGCAACTCGCTGCAATGGGCCAGGCTTTCGCTGGTCTGGGGCGCCGCGTGCAGCAAGGCCAGCAGTGGGTGGTCGAACTTGTCCACAACCGCAGGTGGCAGGTTCTGCCAGCCCTGCAGGCTTTCCATGATCTGCTCCACGGTTTCAACCAGCAGCGCGCCGTCGCGAATCAACTGGTGGCAGCCCTTGGCCCCAGGGTGGTGGATGGAGCCCGGAATGGCATACACCTCGCGGCCTTGTTCTGCCGCCAGCCGCGCCGTGATCAGCGAACCACTGGCCAGGCTGGCCTCGACCACCAACACGCCCAGCGACAAGCCACTGATGATGCGGTTACGCCGGGGGAAGTTGCTGGGCTGCGGCCCGGCATCCAGCGGGTACTCGGAAACCAGCGCGCCGCCGCTGTCGATAATCGCCTGCGCAAGCGCGGTGTGCCGCTGTGGATAAAGTTTTTGCAGCCCTGTGCCGAGCACCGCGATCGTACCCCCACCGGCCTGTATTGCGGCCCGATGAGCGGCGCCGTCGATACCCACCGCCAGCCCGCTGGTAATCGTGAAGCCGGCCTGGGCCAGGTAACGGGAAAACGCCGCGGCGGTATCGAGGGCTGGCGGTGAAGCGCGCCTGCTTCCCACAATTGCCAGCTGCGGGCGCTCGAGCAGGGCAGGGTCGCCGGCGACAAACAGCAATGGCGGAGCGTCATCGATTTCCCCCAGCAGCGGCGGGTAACCAGGGCCGTCAAACATCAGTAAATGCTGGCCCGGCTGCTCTAGCCAGGCCATCGCCGCCAGCGCTCCGTCGCGCACTTCGGCACTGCGCCGCGCGTCGATTGCTGCCTGGGGAATGCCCAACGCGCGCCAGGCGCCGGCGGGTGCGCACAGGGCAGAAGATGCGCTGCCAAACGCCTCCAGCAACGTGCAGAAACGCCGCAGGCCGGTGTCCGGCAAGCGGTGCAGACGCAGCCGCGCCTCCAGTTCAGCCGGCGCAACAGGCGACGAATGGTGATTCGACATGGGGATCATCCTTGATCTGAAAAGGGCCATCGGCGTGGCACAAGCTGTGGATAACTGTGTTGATAACGGTTTGACAACCTGTCTATCGAATAGCCGACAAGCAGGCCCTGAAAACCCTAGACGAGCTTTCACAGGTGCTGAAATCCACGTTTGCCTTTATTATGTGTGCTCAGTTTTCAACCAAACGCACAGTGACTGCCTGACCTTATGGCCATCTTGAACATTCTCGAATTCCCCGACCCGCGCCTGCGCACCATCGCCAAGCCGGTGACGGTGTTCGACGACGCCCTGCGTCAGCTGATCGACGACATGTTTGAAACCATGTACGAAGCCCCCGGCATCGGCCTGGCCGCGACCCAGGTCAACGTGCACCAGCAGGTCGTGGTGATGGACCTCAGCGAAGACCGCAGCGAACCGCGGGTCTTCATCAACCCTACGGTCGAAGAGCTGACCGACGACATGGGCCAGTACCAGGAAGGTTGCCTGTCGGTGCCGGGCTTCTACGAGAACGTCGACCGCCCGCTGCGGGTACGGGTTAAAGCCCAGGACCGCGACGGCAAGCCGTTCGAGCTGGAGTGCGAAGGCTTGCTGGCGGTCTGCGTGCAGCACGAATTCGATCACCTCAACGGCAAGCTGTTCGTCGACTATCTGTCGCAGCTCAAACGCGACCGGATCAAGAAGAAACTGGAAAAGCAGCACCGCCAGCAAGCCTGATCCCCACCTTCCAGAAGGCTTGCTCCGGCAAGCCTTTTTCTTTTTTGAAGCGAGAACTCCATGCGCATCGTCTTTGCAGGCACCCCAGAGTTTGCTGCCGAACACCTCAAGGCCCTGCTCGACAGCCCTTACGAGATCGTGGCCGTCTACACCCAGCCTGACCGCCCTGCCGGCCGTGGCCAGAAGCTGATGCCCAGTGCGGTCAAGGCGCTGGCCGTGGCCCATGGCATCCCGGTACTGCAGCCGCAAACCCTGCGCAACGCCGAGGCGCAAGCTGAACTTGCCGCACTGCAGCCAGACTTGATGGTCGTGGTTGCCTACGGCCTGATTCTGCCGCAGGCGGTGCTGGATATCCCCCGCCTGGGCTGCATCAACAGCCACGCCTCCTTGCTGCCGCGCTGGCGCGGTGCAGCGCCGATCCAGCGTGCCGTGGAAGCCGGCGATACCGAAAGCGGTGTCACCGTGATGCGCATGGAAGCCGGCCTGGATACCGGCCCGATGCTGCTCAAGGTAACCACCCCGATCAGCGCCGAGGACACCGGCGGTAGCCTGCATGACCGCCTTGCGCAAATGGGCCCGCCCGCCGTCGTGCAGGCCATCGCCGGCCTGGCCGACGGGTCGCTGCAAGGCGAGGTGCAAAACGATGCCCTGGCCACTTATGCACACAAGCTGAACAAGGACGAAGCGCGCCTGGACTGGTGCCGCCCGGCCGTCGAACTGGAGCGCCTGATCCGTGCCTTCAACCCTTGGCCGGTGTGCCACAGCACCCTCGATGGCGAGAGCGTGAAGGTGCTGGCAGCCAACGTGGCGGCAGGCAAAGGTGAGCCGGGCGAGATCCTGTCCGCCAGTAAAGATGGCCTGGTGGTTGCCTGTGGTGACCAGGCACTGAGCCTGACCCGCCTGCAACTGCCCGGTGGCAAGGCGCTGAGCTTCAACGACCTGTTCAACAGCCGCCGCGAGAAGTTCGCCGCCGGCAAGGTACTTGGCCAATGAACCCACGCCTCGCCGCCGCCCGTGCCCTTGCCGCAGTACTCAGCGGCAAGGCTTCATTGAACAGCTCGCTGCCGGCACAACTGGACAAGGTCGATGAGCGCGACCGCGGCCTGACCCAGGACCTGGCGTTCGGCACTGCCCGCTGGCAGCCCCGGCTCGACCTGCTGGCTGCCCAGCTGCTGCAGAAGCCGTTCAAAGCCGCAGACGCCGATGTGCAGGCGCTGCTGCTGGTCGGCCTGTACCAGCTGTTCTACACCCGAATTCCGGCCCACGCCGCAATTGGCGAGACCGTGGGTTGTGCCGACAAACTGAAGAAACCCTGGGCCAAGGGCCTGCTCAATGCCGTGCTGCGCCGCGCCCAGCGCGAAGGCGAAGCGCTGCTGGCCGGCATGGAGCGCGACCCCGTGGTACGCACCGCCCACCCGCGCTGGCTGCAAAAGGCGCTGAAGGCCTTCTGGCCAGAGCAGTGGGAGGCCATTTGCGCCGCCAACAATGCGCACCCGCCGATGATCTTGCGGGTCAACCGCCGTCATCACAGCCGTGATGCCTACCTGGGCCTGCTAACCGACGCGGGCGTTGCCGCCAGCGCCTGCCACTACAGCCGCGATGGCATCGTGCTGGCCGAAGCCTGCGACGTACGTGGCCTGCCAGGCTTCGCCGAGGGCTGGGTGAGTGTGCAGGACGAAGCCGCGCAGCTGTCCGCTGACTTGCTGGAGCTGGCCGCCGGCCAACGCGTGCTCGACGCCTGTTGCGCGCCCGGCGGCAAAACCTGCCACCTGCTGGAAGCCGAACCAGGCCTGGCTCACCTGACAGCCATCGACCTTGAGGCCAAGCGCCTGAACCGCGTGCGCGAGAACCTCGACCGCCTGCAGCTCGATGCCGAGCTGATCGCCTGCGACGCCCGCGACACTGCCAGCTGGTGGGACGGCAAACCGTTCCAGCGCATCTTGCTGGACGCCCCCTGCTCGGCCACTGGTGTGATCCGCCGCCACCCGGATATCAAGCTGACCCGCCAGGCCGACGACATTCCGGCCCTGGCCGCCCTGCAAGGTGAACTGCTCGATGCCCTGTGGCCGACACTGGAAGTGGGCGGCATGCTGCTGTATGCCACTTGCTCCAGCCTGCCGACCGAGAACACGCAAGTGGTCGAGGCGTTCCTCGCCCGCACCCCCGGCGCGCGGGAGCTGGACCTGGCCACCGAGGCCGGCCTGCGCCAGCCGCACGGCCGCCAGTTGCTGGCCCAGGAAGGCGGCCACGACGGGTTCTACTATGCCAAGCTGATCAAGATCGCCGCCTCGCGCGGGTAAGCACAAAAGGGTAGGGAGTAGCGGATGAAAATCATCATCCTCGGCGCAGGGCAAGTGGGCGGTACGCTGGCAGAGCACCTGGCCAGCGAGGCCAACGACATTACCGTGGTCGATACCGACGGCGACCGCCTGCGCGACCTGGGCGACCGCCTGGACATCCGCACCGTGCAAGGCCGCGGCTCGCTGCCGACGGTGCTGCGCCAGGCCGGTGCCGACGACGCCGACATGCTGGTGGCGGTAACCAACAGCGACGAAACCAATATGGTTGCCTGCCAGGTGGCCTATTCGCTGTTCCACACCCCGACCAAGATTGCCCGGGTACGCGAGTCGGCCTACCTGACCCGTGAAGAGCTGTTCGACAATGACCACATCCCGGTCGACGTGCTGATCAGCCCCGAGCAGGTGGTGACCAACTACATCAGGCGCCTGATCGAACACCCAGGGTCGCTGCAGGTGATCGACTTCGCCGAAGGCAAGGCGCAGCTGGTGGCCGTGAAGGCTTACTACGGCGGGCCGCTGGTGGGCCAGCAACTGCGCCAGATCCGCGCGCACATGCCTAACGTGGATACCCGTGTGGCCGCCATTTTCCGCCGCGACCGGCCAATCACCCCGCGTGGCGACACGGTGATCGAAGCCGATGACGAGGTGTTCTTCATTGCCGCGAAAAAAGACATCCGGGCAGTGATGGGCGAGTTGCGTCGTATCGACCAGACCAACAAGCGCATCGTCATTGCCGGTGGAGGCCAAATTGGCGAGCGCCTGGCCGAAGCCATCGAAAGCCGCTATCAGGTGAAGATCATCGAGATGAGCCCAGCTCGCTGCCGGCACCTGTCCGATACGCTAGACAGCACCGTGGTGTTGCAGGGCAGCGCCTCGGACAGGGACCTGATGCTGGAAGAAAACATCGCCGACGCCGATATCTTCCTGGCCCTGACCAACGATGACGAAGCCAACATCATGTCGTCGCTGCTGGCCAAGCGCCTGGGTGCAGGCAAGGTGATGACCATCATCAACAACCCAGCCTACGTCGACCTGGTGCAGGGGGGTGAGATCGACATTGCCATCAGCCCGCAGCTGGCGACCATCGGCACCCTGCTGGCCCACGTGCGCCGGGGCGACATTGTCAGCGTGCACTCGCTGCGCCGTGGCGCAGCCGAAGCGATCGAGGCGGTGGCCCATGGCGATGCCAAGTCGAGCAAGGTCGTTGGCAAGGCGATAGCGGACATCAACCTGCCACCGGGTACCACCATCGGCGCGATCATCCGTGCCGAAGAGGTCATGATTGCCCACGACAACACCCTGATCGAATCGGGTGACCATGTGATCCTGTTCGTTGTGGATAAAAAGCACATTCGCGATGTGGAGAAGCTGTTCCACGTCGGCTTGAGTTTCTTCTAGGAGCAAAGGGCATGCGCGAGTCGCTGGAGAAGATGCTGGCCAAGGGTGTGGATAACCCGTTGCTGCGTTTCGGGCTGGGCAAGGCCTGGCTGGATGAAGGTAACGGTGCAGAAGCTGCGGTGCACCTGGCGCGCTGTGTAGAGCAGGACCCGAAGTACTCGGCAGCCTGGAAGCTGCTGGGCAAGGCCTGCCTGTTGCAGGGTGACCTGCCAGCGGCGCGCAAGGCCTGGGAGGATGGGATCGTGGCGGCACAGGCCCACGGGGACAAGCAGGCCGAGAAAGAGATGACCGTTTTTCTCAAGAAGCTGAACAAGGCTTGAGATAGCCGGGGCTGCTTTGCAGCCCATCGCAGGCAAGCCAGCTTGTATGGTT
>NZ_DKJF01000118.1:342-21712 GCF_002454615.1 Pseudomonas sp. UBA6699 | reverse complement strand
CTCTTGGCGCATGCCTCAAAGTCGCGTCGTACGAACAAGGCGGCCGCGCGCATCTGGCACAGGGGTTACTGGCCCGAAACAGACGTAGGAGCGAGCGCAGCTCGCGATTGCGCCGCGCGGGCGGCGCTCGATCTCACAGGCGCTTCGTAGCGGTGCGGCTGCTGCCGGGCCAGGCGGGCCTGCACGTCCACCGCTGCGGCCTTGACCTTCTGCGCCCAGTGCTTGTCCTGCGGGCACACCACCACAACGCGGAAACCATGGTCCACGCCTTCCAGCCGCACGCCTTCGGAGTCATCCACATGCAGGTCGATATCGAAGGCCGAAGGCAGTTTGGACGGGGAATGCGCCAGCCCATTCCGCGCCAGTATGTGCTGGTGGCGGTCACTGTTGACCACCCCGTCGACATGAATGCCGTACAGCAGCAACCAGCGGCGGATGTACGCTGGGGTGCGCCCGGACGAGGTATAGATCCAGATGCTGCAGCCCTGGCGGCGCAGGTCGCGAATCAGCTCGCGGGTACCGCTGCGCAGGGGCTCACCGAGCCAGCGGTGGACGAAGCCCGGCAACCTGCTGTGCTCGGCAGCCGCGTGCTCAGGCTGGCAGGCCAGGGTGTCGTCGATATCGAACGAAATGCGCACCTGGCCACGTTTGAGCTTGCGCTCGATGGCCTGCCGCCCGCGCTCTATCAGGGTGAACGGTTGCATCAGCGCCCCCCCGCGCAAACAGGCACCGCGGTGGCGCCCAGGAAGAACTTGCCGGGCGCAGGCGCCTTGGCCTCGAGGAACGCGGCGTACTTTTTCTTGATCTTGGGCAGTTCGTACAAAGCCTTGACACCGTGTTTGGCGGAATTACGTATGACCGAGGACGGGTTGAAGTAGCCCTCGGCGTTGTCCAGCGACAGCACGAATGGCGGCAGCCCGGCACGCATCAGCAGGTAACTGACGATGAGCGAGCCGGTGCGGTTGTTACCTTCGATGAACAGCTGTGGCTTGCTGAGGATACGTACGTACACACCGGCTGCCCGCTTCCAGATCGAATCGCTGCGGTAGGCGCAATACCAGTTGTGCAAGTCCGTGATGCCACCTTCCACATTGTTGAAAAAATGCGCTTCGGTCGCCGCCAGGTGCGCCGCGAACTCCACGCGCCGGGCCGGGTCACGGCCACACAGCACCGTGGCATTGATTTCCAGCATCAGGTTCAGCTGTTGCAGGTCGAACAGGTCTATTCCGCGAGCGACATAGTCGTCAATCAGCGCGTAGCCTTCAACCACATTCAGCAGCACCTCGTCGGTGAACGGGTCCCGCGGTTCGGTGAAGTGTTGGCTCAGCTCGGCAAAACGGCCCTGCACCTCGCGCAGAGCGCGCTCTACCGCAGACAGATCTAATCGACACATCGGTTGCATTGGAAATCCTGGGTAACACTTTAACCAAAGGTTGTGCGGGCGGTGCTGCCACCTCCCTGGTTGCAGCACCGCCCCCTTGTACAGCGATGGTTCAGCTGAACTTGCCGCTGATATAGTCACTGGTCAGTTGTTCACGCGGGTTCTGGAAGATCTGCGCGGTCGGCCCCATCTCGACCAGGTAGCCGGTACGGGTCCCCTGGGAAATGTCCACCGAGAAGAACGCCGTGGTGTCGGCAACGCGAATCGCCTGCTGCATGTTGTGGGTCACCAGGGCGATGGTGTAGTCCTTCTTCAGCTCGACCATCAGCTCTTCCACGCGGCGGGTGGCAATGGGGTCGAGTGCCGAGCACGGCTCGTCCAGCAGCAGCACTTCCGGCTCGGTGGCGATGGCCCGGGCGATACACAGGCGCTGCTGCTGGCCGCCGGACAACGACAGGCCGCTGACCTTGAGCTTGTCCTTCACTTCGTCCCACAGCGCAGCGCCTTGCAGGGCGTGTTTCACGCGGTCGCCCAGGTCCCCTTTGTAGCGGTTCAGGCGCAGGCCAAAGGCAACGTTGTCGAAAATGCTCATGGAAAACGGGTTGGGCTGCTGGAACACCATGCCGATATAGCGGCGCACCACTACCGGGTCTACGCCCTTGCCATACACATCCTGGCCCAGGAAGTGCACGTGGCCCTCGAAGCGGAAGCCTTTCACCAGGTCGTTCATGCGGTTCAGGCTACGCAGCACGGTGCTCTTGCCGCAGCCGGACGGCCCAATGAAGCCGGTAATCTCGTTCTTGCGGATCGGCACATGGCTGTCGCGCACGGCCATGAAGTTGCCGTAGAAAATCTTGTCCAGCTTGCAGTCCATGACGATGGGGGTGGCTTCGCTGGCCACGGGAGCGGCACGTTGTGCGGTGGATACGTTCAAGATGGATGCTCCCTGTTCTCAATACTTGGGCTTGCCGAATACACGGCTAAGGATGTTGATGACCAGCACGATCATGACCAGCACCAGCGAGGCCGCCCAGGCGAGCTCAAGCTGGTTGTCGAACGGCATGCCGGAGAAGTTGTAGATCAGCACCGCCAGCGAGGCAGTGGGGTTCATTACCGCCAGGTCGCCGTTGTGGTAGATCCAGTAGTTGCTGAACAGCGCGGTGAACAGCAAGGGCGCGGTTTCACCTGCGGCACGGGCCACGGCCAGCATCACGCCGGTGAGAATGGCCGGCAAGCCGGTGGGCAGCACGATCTTGCAGATGACCTGGGCACGGGTGCAGCCCATGCCGTAGGCAGCGTCCTTCATGATCTTGGGGACCATCTTCATCGCCTCTTCGGCGGTCAGTACCACGATGGGCAGCATCAGCACCGCCAGTGCCACCCCGCCTGCCGGTGCCGAATAGGTGCCGGTAGTCATCACCACCAGGGCGTAGGCAAACACACCGGCCAGGATCGATGGCAGGCCGGTGAGCATCTTGGCGGCAAACCTTGCAGCGTTGGCCAGCTTGCTGTCCGGGCCCAGCTCGGCAAGGAACACCGCTGCCAGGATACCCACCGGCACCGCGATGGCGGCAGCGATGCCGACCATGACGAAGGTACCGGCCATGGCGTTGCCGAAGCCGCCGCCCATCTCGAACCCCGTCGGCGGCAGTTCGGTGAACACTTCCAGGTTCAGGCGGGCACCGCCGCGGGTGATCAGCATGTACAGCACGGAAATCAGCGGCACACTGGCCAGCAACGCGGCCAACCAGGCCAGGATGGTCAACACCAGGCTGCGCAAGGCGCGGCCTTCGAGCCGGCGCTGCAGGCTGGGCAGCGCGGCGGCAGGGGTTGTCAGGTTGGTCATTGTTTATTCCCCCGCTGAGCGTAGAGCATGATCATCGAGCCAAGCACGTTCACCAGCAGGGTGATGAACATCAGTACCAGTGCCGCATACATCAGCACTTCGATCTCGTTCGGGCCGGCTTCCGGGAAGTTCAGCGCCAGCAGCGCCGCCAGGGTATTGGCCGGGGCGAACAAGGACACGGAAATGGTGTTGGCATTACCCACCAGCATGGCCAGCGCCATGGTTTCGCCCAGAGCCCGGCCAAGGCCCAGCACCAGCGAGCCAAAGATACCGGTGGCCGCAGAAGGCACCATCACTTTCAGGATGGCCTCCCAGTGCGTGGTGCCCATGCCGTAGGCGGCCTGCTTGGTTTTCATGGGCACGCTGGTCAGCGCGTCCTGCGAAACGGCAGCGATGGTCGGCAGGATCATGATCGCCAGGACCAGTGCGGCCGGCAGCAGGCCGGGCCCGCTGAGGGAGGTGCCAAAAAACGGAATCCAGCCCAGCTCGCTGTTCAACCAGGTGGTCAGGGGGCGAATGGCCGGGATGACCACATAGATGCCCCACAGGCCATAGACCACGCTGGGGATGGCGGCGAGCAGCTCGACGATGGTGCGGAACACCGCGGCAAGCCTGGCCGGAAGGAAATCCTGGGTGAGGAAAATGGCCATGCTGACGCCGAAGAAACCGGCAATCAACAGGGCGATGAAGGCGCTGTAGAGCGTACCCCAGATCGCGGGCAGAATACCGTACTTGCCTTGGTTGACGTCCCAGACACTGCCCAGGAGCACGTCGAAACCGTGCTTTTCAATGCCTGGCAGTGCCTTGCGGCCCACTTCGTAGACCAGCGCGAAAACCAGCGCCAGTACCAGCACCACCCCGATACGGGCAAGCGCACGGAAGGTGCGGTCGACCAGAAAGTCTTTCGTAGACGGTGGCTGGCACGCGGAATCGGGATTATCCGGTATGGCAAAAGGTGTGTTCATGGCGTATTCCGGGACAAGGGACAAACACCCCCGGCATGGCTTCATGCCGCTGCCGGGAGCGCCTGGGTGTTACTGGATGTTTGCAGACGCTTTGCGCACCTGGTCGACAACCGATGGCGGCAGCGGGATGTAGCCCATCGAGTCGGCAATCTTCTGGCCCTGGGTGAGGCCGTACTCGACCATCTCACGCATGGCCTTGGCCTTTGCCGGGTTGCCGTTGTCCTTGCGGAAGATCATCCAGGTGTAGGAGGTGATCGGGTAGGACTTGGCGCCTTCCGGGTCGGGCAGGTTGGCGACCAGGTTTTCCGGCAGTTTCACCGCTGCCAGGGCCTGGGCACCGCTTTCGGCATTTGGCACCACGTACTGGCCAGCCTTGTTTTCCAGGGCAGCGAAGTCCACCTTGGCCAGCTTGGCGAAGCCGTACTCGATGTAGCCAATGGCACCTGGGGTCTGGCGAACGGTAGCGGTCACCCCGTCGTTCTTCGGCGATTTGATGAACTTGTCGGTCGCTGGCCAGTTGACCGTGTTGCCCTCACCCAAGGTGCTCTTGAAGTCGGCGTTGATGGCCGACAGGTGCTTGGTGAACACGGCGTTGGTGCCACTGGAGTCGGCACGTACCACCACGGTGATGGGCAGGTCAGGCAGCTTCATTTGCGGGTTGGCCGCGGCGATTTTCGGGTCGTTCCACTGGGTGATCTTGCCGAGGAAGATGTTCGAGTAAACATCGCGCGGCAACTTCAGGCCCTTGGGGTTGCCGGGCAGGTTGTAAGCCAGGACGATTTCGCCGGCGGTCATCGGCAGCAACTGGACGCCCTCGGCAACCTTGGCGATGTCGGCTTCGCTCATGGCCGAGTCGCTGGCGGCGAAGTCGACGGTCTTGTTCAGGAAGTCCTGAACGCCCGCGCCACTCCCCTTGGATTGGTAATCAACGGTAACGCCCGCTGTGTTCTTGCTGAAATCCTTGAACCAGGTCAGGTAGATCGGTGCCGGGAAGCTGGCGCCGGAACCGGTCAGGCGTACGTTTTCAGCAGCAAATGCAGCGGAAGTGGCGCAAAGCGAAACGGCAACGGCGAGTGCAGCAGACTTCATCAGGCGAATCATCGAAAAGCGCTCCTTGTGATGGCCGGCACACTTTGCATCAGCTGTGTTACAGCTTTGTGACCATTGAAAGGCAGGCCGTTCGTTGATCCCGCTTCGTCAACCGGTTGGGGCCGCCTTGCGGCCCATCGCCGGCAAGCCGGGCTCCCACAGGGGCTGCTGTCTTGGGTGCATGTTTTCCCCGCTCGGGCAATCTGTTGTAGGAGCGGCCTCGTGTCGCGAAATGAGGGCGAAGCCCTCACCTGCGCTATCCCTGCCACACATGGCCCCAATGCGGATAGCCACCCGCCTGCTCACCAGACCGGCGCGAATGGGGTTGGCGACAGTGTCGCGCGCGGTTGTCGTCGATGCGCGGCACGGTGCCGCTCGTCCAGTGACCGGCACTCTCTGGCGGGGAGCGTTTCAACCGTTCAGGTATGACTGCAGGAGTGAACACCATGCCACGCGGCGACAAAGGCAAGTACACCGAAAAACAGAAGCGCAAGGCCGAGCACATCGAGCACGCCTATGAGGATAAAGGCCTGGCCAAAGAGGAAGCCGAAGCGCGCGCCTGGGCCACGGTCAACAAGCAATCCGGCGGCGGTGAAAAGCAAGGCGGCTCGGGGAGCAGCACCTCTGCCAGCGAGAAGAAAGCCGCCCGCGCCGATTCGGCCAGGCGGGCAGCACACACCCGCCACGGGCACGCGCGCGCATCCGGCAGCTCACTGGAAAGCCAGACATAGGAAAGCCTGCTGAAGGAAGCCCGCAGCAAAGCCATAAAAGGCCGCTCCAGCATGACCAAGGCCGAACTGGTCGCCGCCCTGCGCAACCACGGCTGATCGCTACCCTCACCCCTTGGTGAGGGCCCACCGTACGTGACTAGACCATGCCGGCGATCTCCGCAGCATCGGCATCCGGGCAGCGGTTGCGACAGTCACACTCGAATTCCGCCTGGGCTCGGGTGGCAAAGTTCAGGCTCAAACGCACCTTGTCTTGCGTATCGTAGAGGTCGTAACCCTCGCCCAATGCAGCGGGAAAGCCAAGCCGCCGAGGCTGAACCTCTTTTTTCAGCGGCACTGCGGGAACCACAACGAAGCGTGTTTGCATGATCATCCCTCTGCGGCCGTGATTTAGTATTAGTACCGCTAGGTAAAAGCATCAAGAAGACTCATGCAATATTTTGGGTCAGCGGTCTGCACGCCGAGGCGTCATTCGCCAGCAACCGCTCTGCACCCGGCGTTTCATCGATGGCACTGATGTTCACTATCACGCCGTTCGCCTGTCGGCCGCCCACACCCACCCCTATAATCCCCGGCCAATCCCCCCTCCCGCGCCTGCTACAGGCGTCATCCCTCCTTGGAAGTCACCACCATGCCAAGTGCCAGCCAGGCCCCACGGGGCCGTCCTGAACATAATCAACAGAGCGTGACCCAGCAGTGGCTGGCGATCCTCTCGGTCGCCATTGGCGCCTTCGCCCTGGTCACCAGCGAATTTCTGCCAGTGGGCGTTCTCAACGATGTCGCCAGCGACCTGGGTATCAGTGCAGGCTTCGCCGGCCTGATGGTCACCCTGCCCGGCATCATGGCCGCGCTGGCCGCCCCGGCCATTTCCGTGGGGGTTGGCGCGCTGGACCGGCGCTACCTGCTGATCGGCCTGACGCTGATCATGATCATCGCCAACAGCATCGTCGCCTATGCGGGCGACTTCAGCCTGCTACTGGTCGGCCGGGTGCTGCTGGGTGTCAGCATCGGCGGCTTCTGGGCCACGGCCATCGCCCTCAGCGGGCGCCTGGCCCCTGAGGGCGTCGGCGTGGCCAAGGCCAACTCGATCATCATGGCCGGGGTGACCCTGGCGACGGTGGTGGGCGTGCCGGTAGGCACCTGGCTAAGCGGCCTGCTGGGCTGGCGAATGACCTTCCTGGTGACTGCACTGGTGGGCGTGCCCGTGCTCCTGGCGCAGGTTTTGCTGCTGCCGCGGCTGTTGCCCGAAAAAGCCATTGGTGTGCGCGACCTGCCGGCGCTGTTCATCAACCCGCAAGCGCGCGTTGGCCTGATCGCCGTGCTGTTGATTGGCCTGGCGCATTTTGCCGCCTACACCTATGTAGCGCCGTTCTTCAAACAGAATGCCGGCTTCGACGGCCCGACCATCGGCTCATTGTTGCTGCTGTATGGCGTGGCCGGGTTCATGGGCAATATCTTCGCCGGCTTCGCCGCCAACCGCAGTGTGCGCCATTCGCTGATGCTGGTGGCATTGCTGATCGCCGCCAGCACAGCGCTGTTTCCGTATTTCGCCACCGGCCTGACCGGCGCGGCGATGCTGATTGCGCTATGGGGGTTCGCCTTCGGCGCGTTCCCGGCCTGCGCCAATATCTGGATGTTCGTGGTCGCGCCCAAGGATGTCGAGCGGGGCATGCCGCTGTTCGTGGCCTTGTTCCAGGTGATCATTGCCGTGGGCTCGTTCTTTGGCGGGCAAGTGGTGGACCACATGGGCACCGCAGTGCTCTTGAGCCTGGCCACGGCCCTGGTGGGCTGTGGCTTCGTCACCGTGCTGGTGCTGGGGCGCAACGTCAGTAACGGCTTGGCCGAGCAACCTGCGTAAATGGCCGGGCGGGGTTGGCGGCCCTTGCCCCCCGCATCGGCAAGTTGTCATCCGTTCAGCTGAACAACCGGGCCAGGCACGCCAGCTTCTTCTTGTAAGAGCGGCGTGCCTCCAGTGCCTGCTCCAGGCTGACTCTCAGAAAGCGTGCCTGCTGATTCGGCTGCATCTGCCCGATCAGGTCGAGGTCGGCGCTGATCAACGTGCCAATCATGGCGTAGCCACCGCCCGATACGGCATCCCGGTGCAGAATGATCGGCTCCAGCCCGGCCGGTACCTGGATCGAGCCGATGGGGTAGCAGCTGTCGACGATGTTGGAAGGGTCCGAACCAGCACCGAATGGTTGCTCCCGCGGCTGGAAACTCAAGGCACTTCCGCCTTTGTAGCGGTAACCGATGCGATCCGCCTCGGAGCCTACCGTCCAGGCTTCGGTGAAGAAGCTTTGCGCAGCAGCTTCGGTCAGCCGGTGAAAATACAACCCCGGCACCACCCGCAGCACCACTTCGCCGCCCAGGGCCTGGCGCAGTGCCATCGGCAGGCTTGCGCCGGCGCGGCCGGTGCCGGTGGGCGTGCCGATCGGCAACAGGTCACCGGCCAACAACTTGCGCCCCTGGAAGCCACCCAAGGCCCCAAGCGCGTAGGTCGATCGGCTACCCAGCACCTCGGCCACATCAATACCCCCCGCCACTGCCAGGTAGGCCCGCGCGCCCGCCGTCGGGAAGCTGAAACGCAGCACCTGCCCGGCGCGCACGGCAAATGCCGTGTCGGGCCGCTGCTCGCGGCCATCGAGCAAGGCGGGCATCTGCGCACCGCACACTGCCACCAGCGCATCTGCCTGGAACTCAAGTTCAGGGCCGACCAGCGCACATTCCAGGCCGGCAGCGCCCGGCGGGTTGCCCACCAGGTAATTGGCTGCGCTCAGGGCATACTGGTCGAGCGCGCCAGATGGCGGAATGCCCAGGTGGTAATAGCCTTCGCGCCCCAGGTCCTGCACGGAGGTCGCCAGGCCCGGTTTGAGTACCTTGATCATGCCAGCACCTCCTGCAGCGATTTGGGGTAGCCGACCGGGTCGGCAAGGAATGCGTCCAGGGAAAACACCACCGGGCGAATGCGCAGGTCGAAACGGCCCTCCTCCACCTCAGCCACTGCCTGGTCATACGCGCGGCGGTCGATGGGTTTGAATTGCACGATGTCACCTGGGCGGAAGAACACCATGTGCTCCTTCAGGTAGCTCAAGGTCTGTTGCGGGTCGTAGATCGGTGCCGGGGTGACGCCGAACATCTGGTAACCGCCCGCGCCGCGCACCGAATAGATGCAACCGAAACAACCACCATGGCCCAGGGTCAGGCGGGGCGTGTCGGTACGCGGCCGCAGGTACTTGGGCACCTGCAACTGGCGCTGGCGCTCGACCATCTGGAACATGAACGGCAGGCCGGCGACGAAGCCGACCATGGAAACGAACCACGGTGCACCGCTGTGCGCCGCAATGAACGCGTCGACATCGGCCAGGCCATTGATGCGGGCCGCGTACTCCAGGTCGGTGCTGGCCGGGTCCTGGTGGCGGTCCCGGAAGCGCATCAAGGTTTCGTGGGTCCAGGGGTCGTTGTACAGCACCGGAATCTCGATGATGCGGGTATGCAACGAACGCTCGGCCACCGCCTGCGCTTCGGCGCCGCGCACCGCTGCCAGCAGGGCATCGGGGGCGATGCGGTCGGGGTCGAAACGCACCTGGAACGATGCATTGGCCAGGCACACATCCAGCACGCCGTCCAGCGCCAGGCGCTGTACCGCACGGGTGACGGCCATACCTTTGAAGAAGGCTTCCAGCGACATGCTCTCGCTGACCTCGGCAAACAGGTGCTCGTCGGCGCCGAAGCTGTAGCGGATAGGCGTTGTAGCAAGCGATTCGGCCATGACTGTTCCTTTTCTTGAAATCTTTATAGAAAGGCAGGCGAAAACAACATGATCAGGCACCGGCCTGTGGCTGCCGGATGCCTGCGTCAGCGCGGTGCACGCACCACGATGCCAGCCTGGTCCAGCGCCTTGCGCGTGGCCTCGACCAGGTCGAGGGCGCCCGGCGTATCACTGTGCAGGCAAATGGAATCGAACTCGATGGCCAGGTCCTGGCCCTCGACGGTGCGCACCACACCTTGCCGGCAAGCCCGCAGTACGCGCTCGGCGACCGCCAAAGGCTGGTAGCCCCTTACGTTACGGGTGAACACGATCGAGCCGCTCAGGTCGTACTCGCGGTCGGCATAGAACTCGCGCACCACCGGCTGGCCAAGCTCCTGGGCAATGCGGCAGATCACCGAGCCGGGCATGCAGAACAGCAATAACTGCGGTTCGATCAGCCGCAGGTTTTCCACCAGCAAGCGTGCAGCTTGCTCGTCACGGGCCAGGTGCATGTAAAGCGCCCCGTGGGGTTTGATGTGCTGCAGACTCACGCCCTGGGCCCGGGCGATTTCACGCAGCGCCCCGAGCTGGTAAAGCATGTCGTCGACCAGTTCCTGCGCCGATGCGTTGATGTGCCGGCGACCGAAACCGACCAGGTCGCGGAACCCCGGGTGTGCCCCCACGGCAACCCCCAGGGCCTTGGCCCGCTCCACCGTACGGCGCATGGTGCCGGGGTCGCCGGCATGAAAACCGGTGGCGATATTGGCGCTGCTGATGTAACCCATCAGCTCGTTATCCACGCCGTCGCCAATGGTCCACGGGCCAAAGCCCTCGCCCATGTCCGAGTTGAAATCCACTGCTTGCATGACCGTATCTCCCTGGCGCTTGTGGCTGCATGCAAGCCACGTTAGATTCTTCCCTACCCCTTGGGAAGATCTATAAACAGAATGGGTGTCTTCGGAAAAACAGATACCCCGGGAGCCTGCCGTGTCACTTACCTTGCGCCAGGTGCGCTACTTTGTCGCCACTGCCGAAATCGGCCAGATCTCCCAGGCCGCCCTCCACCTCAATATTTCCCAGTCGGCGGTCACCACGGCCATCAAAGAGCTGGAGGCCATGCTCGGCGTGCTGCTGTTCCAGCGCTCCGCCCAGGGCATGAACCTGACCGAAGCCGGCCGGCACTTCCTCAACCGCGCCTACGTCATCCTGCGCAGCGTCGACGATGCGCTGAACAGCCCGTTGCCGGACATACGCGCCAGCGGCCTGTTGCGCCTGGCAGCCAGCTACACGGTAATCGGCTACTTCCTGCCGCACCACTTGCAGCGCCTGGAGCACTGGCACCCCGACGTGATCCTGGAACTTTACGAACAGGAGCGCAGTGCCATCGAGCAAGGGCTGCTGGAGGGGCGCTTCGACATGGCGGTGGTGCTGACCGCCAACCTGACCCACCCGGCTATCGTTTCAGAAACGCTGTTCAACTCCGAGCGCCGCCTATGGCTGCCCGCGCACCACCCCCTGTGCGAACGCTCGGCCGTGAGCCTGGCCGATGTCGCCACAGAGCCGTTCATTTTGTTGACCGTGGACGAAGCCGAGCAAAGCGCCATGCGCTATTGGCAGCAGGCCGGGCAACGGCCCAGCGTGCGCGTGCGCACCAGTTCGGTGGAGGCGGTGCGCAGCATGGTCGCCAATGGCAGTGGCGTAGCGATCTTGTCAGACCTGGTGCACCGGCCATGGTCGCTGGAGGGCAAGCGCATCGAAACAGTCACCATCAGCGACCCGGTAGCGCCCATGAGCGTGGGGCTGGCCTGGCACCGCGAGCGGGCGTTCAGCCCGGCGATGCAGGCTTTGCGCAATTACTTCCACGGCGCCTTCCTGGCACCGCAGCAGTGGGCTGCACGGCGCTGAGCACGCTGTGCCAGGCATTTCGTGCAGGCCCTGGCTCCCGGCCGAACGATCCGACCGCTCTGCCGTCATAACCTGAGCCGGTGCCGACACGCAAAGAGGACGCGAAATGACCCAGCCCGACCCAGCATACGTGAAATGGCTCGAAGCGCGCGCCATGCTCAAGGCTTCCCAGGAGCGCGCCAGCCTGTACTCAGGCCAGTCGCGCCTGTGGCAACAACCCTACGCCGAGGCACAGCCCCGCCGGGCCACGGAAATCGCCTCGGTCTGGCTGACCGTTTACCCCGATGCCATCATCGCCCCAGAGGGCTGCTCGGTGCTCGGTGCCCTGGCCCATGAAGCCTTGTGGAAGCGCCTGTCGGAAATCGGCATTCAAGGCCTGCACACCGGGCCGATCAAGCTGTCTGGCGGTATTCGCGACCGCGAGCTCACACCCAGCGTAGACGGCAACTTCGACCGCATCAGCTTCGATATCGACCCGCTCTATGGCAGCGAGCCGGAGCTGATCCAGATGAGCCGCATGGCTGCCGCGCACAATGCGGTGACCATCGACGACCTGATCCCTTCGCACACCGGCAAGGGCGCCGACTTCCGCCTGGCGGAAATGGCCTACGGCGCCTACCCGGGCCTGTACCACATGGTGGAGATACGCGAGGAAGACTGGCACTTGCTGCCCGAGGTGCCACCCGGACGTGACTCGGCCAACCTGCTGCCCGCACAGTGCGACGAGCTCAAGGCACGCCATTACATCGTCGGGCAGTTGCAGCGGGTGATTTTCTTCGAGCCGGGGGTCAAGGAAACCGACTGGAGCGCCACCCCACCGGTCACCGGTGTCGACGGCAAGACCCGGCGTTGGGTCTACCTGCACTACTTCAAGGAAGGCCAACCGTCGCTGAACTGGCTGGACCCCACCTTTGCCGCCCAGCAGATGATCATCGGCGACGCCCTGCATGCCCTGGATTGCCTGGGTGCACGTGGCCTGCGCCTGGATGCCAACGGTTTTCTCGGGGTGGAAACCCGTGCCAGCGGCACCGCCTGGTCGGAAAGCCACCCGCTGTCGCTGGTCGGCAACCAATTGATCGGTGGCATGATCCGCAAGGCCGGCGGCTTCAGTTTCCAGGAACTGAACCTAACCCTCGATGACATTGCGCAAATGTCCAAGGGCGGTGCCGACCTGTCCTACGACTTCATCACCCGGCCCGCCTACCAACATGCCTTGCTGACCGGCGACACCGAGTTCCTGCGCCTGATGCTCAAGGAAATGCACGCCTTCGGCATCGACCCGGCCTCACTGATCCATGCCCTGCAGAACCACGACGAACTGACCGTGGAGCTGGTGCACTTCTGGACCCTGCATGCCCATGACATGTACCTGTACAAGGGCCAGACATTACCCGGCAACATCTTGCGCGAGCACATCCGCGAAGAAATCTACGAACGCCTGTCGGGCGAGCATGCGCCCTACAACCTGCGCTTCGTCACCAATGGCATCGCCTGCACCACCGCCAGCCTCATCACTGCGGCACTGGGCATCCGCGACCTCGACCAAATAGGCCCGGCGGACATCGAGCAGATCCAGAAACTGCACCTGCTGCTGGTCATGTACAACGCCATGCAGCCAGGTGTGGTGGCGCTGTCGGGCTGGGACATGGTCGGCGCCCTGCCCTTGCCAGGCGAAGCCGTGGCCGAGCGCATGCTCGACGGCGATACTCGCTGGATTCACCGCGGCGGCTACGACCTGGCCGGGCTCGACCCGCAAGCGGACACGTCAGTGCGCGGCATGCCGCGGGCGCGGGCGCTGTATGGCAGCCTCGACAGCCAATTGGACAACCCTGACTCTTTCGCCTGCAAGGTGAAAAAACTGCTCGCGGTGCGCCAGGCCTACGGCATTGCCACCAGCCGCCAGGTGCTGGTGCCGGAGGTCAGCAGCCCTGGGTTGCTGGTCATGGTGCATGAGCTACCGGCCGGGCGCGGCATCCAGATCAGTGCGTTGAACTTCAGCCAGGAGGTGATCGCCGAGGAGCTACTGCTAACGGGCTTCACGCCAGGGCCGGTGGTGGACATGATCAACGAAACGGTAGAAGGCGACCTGACTGAGGATGGCCGTTTGCTGGTGAACCTGGACCCGTACGAAGCGCTGTGCCTGCGCATCGTCAACAGCACCGGGCATGTGTGAGCCGGCCAGCGCCCTGGGTATGCCCGGCCGCATCCCTGGGCAGCACCAGGGCGCTGGCGCCTTGCTTTTGAGGCCGTACAGGCATAGCGTTCGGGTGTTTTCTTTTCGCGCCCAGGAGCAACACCATGTACACCGGCATCGTCCAGGCCGTCCGCCCACTGCTTGATGTGACCAGCTACCCGGGCCACAACCAGTTCACCATTGACCTCACCCCGGAACTGCTCGATGAGTTGAAGATCGGCGCCAGCGTTAGCGTCGAGGGCACGTGCTTGTCTGTCACCGAGATCGACGGCAGCCACGTCAGGTTCGATGCAATGACGGCCACCCTGGAACGCACCAACCTGCGCAATTTCAAGGCCGGCCAAGGGGTCAACATCGAGCGTTCGGCGAAGATGAACGCCGAAGTCGGCGGCCACCTCATGGCTGGCCACATTGCCACGACCGCAGAAATAGTCGAACTGTCGATCGAGCAGACCGGCGCCTTCATCCGTTTCCGCATGCCGCCGCCATGGGGCAAGTACGTGTTCCCGCGGGGCTTCATCGGGGTCAACGGCTGCAGCCTGACCGTGGCCGACGTGGAAGACAACCTGGTCACCATCAACCTGATCCCGGAAACCCTGCGCCAGACCACGTTCGCCAGCTACGCTGCCGGCGATTTGCTGAACATCGAGGTCGATCACCAGACCATGGTGCTGGTGGATGTGGTCGAGCGCACCATCAAAGGCACCCTGGCCCGCGAAAACCTGTTGCCCTGAGGCCTGCCCGTGCTACCCCATCCCCTTACTACCCGTACGGCCAGGCGCTTGCGCCTGCAGGTGCTGCGTGGCCGTGTCGGCCTTGGCCTGGTGGCCGGGCTGTCGGTGCTGGCAGGCATGACCGACGCCATTGGCCTGCTGGCCCTGGGCGACTTCGTATCGTTCATGAGCGGTAATACCACGCGCCTGGCGGTGGCGATCAGCCAGGCTGACCTGGCCCTGGTGCTGCGCCTGAGCGGCGCTTTGCTGGGCTTTGTCGCGGGTAACACATTGGGGGTAGTGCTGGCGCGCGGCTTCCGTCGCCGGGCCTGGCCCGTGCTGGTGGTCGTGGCGGCGTTGCTGGCCTGCGCTGCAGCGTGGCCACTGGCGGCCACCTTCCCGGCATTGCTGGCCGCGACCCTGGCCATGGGCATGATCAACGCAGTCGTCGAGCAAGTGAACGGCCTGCCCATCGGCCTCACCTACGTCACCGGTGCACTGTCACGCTTCGGCCGCGGCCTTGGGCGCTGGTTGCTGGGCGAGCGGCGCCACGGCTGGCGGGTGCAACTGGTGCCGTGGGCAGGGATGCTGCTGGGCGCCGCGCTGGGCGCCTGGCTGCAACACCACCTGGGCCTGCAGGCACTGGCCGGCAGTTGCGTGCTGGCGTGCCTGCTGGCCCTGGTGTCGCGGTTCATTCCACGTGCCTGGCAGCGTGGCTACATGCCGCGCTGATCAATCGATGCGCGGGTGCTGCTGGACCAACAACTTGCGCTTGGCCTCGAGCTCGGCGATCTGCTCGTCGATGTCCTCGATCTTCTGCTCGATGTTGTCGTGGTGTTCCTGCAGCAGCTCCCGGGCCTCGTCGATGTCCGATGCCGCCGGTGCGGCACCGCGCAGCGGTTTGTTGGCGGTTTCCTTCATGGTCAGGCCGGTCACCAGGCCCACCGCGG
Source organism: Pseudomonas sp. UBA6699 (assembly GCF_002454615.1). Classification (NCBI taxonomy): domain Bacteria; kingdom Pseudomonadati; phylum Pseudomonadota; class Gammaproteobacteria; order Pseudomonadales; family Pseudomonadaceae; genus Pseudomonas; species Pseudomonas sp. UBA6699. The sequence goes on along the minus strand of NZ_DKJF01000118.1, from coordinate 6,193 downwards.
CGATCACCATCAGGTAGTAGGCGGGCATGTACAGGTTGCCGCTGCTTTCCACCAGCCAGGCGGCGATGGTGGGGGTCAGGCCGGCGATCAGCACGGAAATGTTGAAGGCACTGGCCAGTGCGCTGTAGCGGATGTGAGTGGGGAACATCGCCGGCAACGTCGACGCCATGACACCGATGAAGAAGTTCAGCAGCACCGCAATGATCAGCAGCCCCGAGAAGATCAACCCCAGCACACCACTGTTGATCAGCATGAATGCCGGAATGGCCAGGGCGAACAGCCCGACACTGCCGACCACGATAAACGGGCGACGGCCGAACTTGTCGCTCAGCAGGCCGATGATGGGCTGCACGAACAGCATGCCGACCATGATCGCGATGATGATCAGTACGCCATGGTCCTCGCTGTAATGCAGGTTGTGCGAGAGGTAGCTGGGCATGTAGGTCAACAGCATGTAGTAGGTGACGTTGGTGGCGATCACCACGCCAATGCAGGTCACCAGGCTACGCCAGTGCTTGGTCGCCACTTCCTTGAACGACACCTTGGGCCCCGACGCCAGGCCCTCGCGGTCACCCTGCTCCATCTTGTCGACGTGCTGCTGGAACGCGGGGGTTTCCTCCAGGGCGTTACGCAGGTAGAGGCCGATGATGCCCAGCGGCAAGGCCAGGAAGAACGGCAGGCGCCAGCCCCACTCAAGGAACCTTTCTTCGCCAAGCACCGTGGAAATGAGCACCACTACCCCGGCGCCCAGGACGAAGCCGGCGATCGAGCCGAAGTCCAGCCAGCTGCCAAGGAAGCCGCGCTTGCGGTCAGGCGCATACTCGGCCACGAAGATCGAGGCGCCGGTGTACTCGCCGCCCACCGAGAAGCCCTGGGCCATTTTCGCCAGCAACAGCAGTATCGGCGCCCATATGCCGATACTGGCATAGGACGGTATCAAGCCAATGGCAAAGGTGCTGAGGGACATGATGACGATGGTGGCGGCAAGGATTTTCTGCCGGCCGAACTTGTCGCCGAGGGCGCCGAAGAACAGCCCGCCCAGGGGGCGAATGAGGAATGGCACCGAAAAGGTGGCCAACGCCGCGATCATTTGCACACTGGGGTCGGCGTTGGGGAAGAACACCTTGCCCAATGCATAGGCGACGAAGCCATAGACACCGAAGTCGAACCACTCCATGGCGTTACCCAGTGCAGCGGCGGTGATCGCCTTCTTCATCTTGGCATCGTCGACGATCGTGATGTCCTTGAGGCCAATAGGTTTGACGCTTTTCCTGCGAGATTTCATGCCTGTATCCCTGTCGATCAATGCTCTATGGCATCTGATACAACGGGACACAAAATAATTCAGCGCTTAATGAATTTTTGTAGGGAATTGCGCTGGGGGCGGGTAAGCCCGCCCCCAGTCCAGGGGAGCTGCTTTGCTGCTCAAATGCCTTCGCGGGCCAGGTCCATGGCGAAGTAGGTCAGGATCAGGTCGGCACCGGCGCGCTTGATAGCGCCAATGCTTTCGCGCACCACGCGGCCTTCGTCGATGGCACCGGCAAGGCCACCGAACTTGATCATCGCGTACTCACCGCTGACCTGGTACGCCGCCAGCGGCAGGCGCGAGGCCGCACGAATGTCGGCGATCACGTCAAGGTAGGCACCGGCCGGCTTGACCATCAGCACGTCTGCACCTTCCTGCTCGTCAAGCAGCGATTCACGCACGGCCTCGCGGCGGTTCATCGGGTTCATCTGGTAGCTCTTGCGGTCACCTTTGAGCGCAGTGCCGCCTGCTTCGCGGAACGGGCCGTACAGCGACGAGGCGAACTTGGTCGAATAGGCCATGATCGCAGTGTCGTGGAAGCCTGCACCGTCCAGCGCGCTACGAATGGCCTGGACCTGGCCGTCCATCGCCGCCGAAGGCGCGATGAAGTCGGCACCGGCCGCGGCGGCGATCACCGCCTGCTTGCCCAGGTTGACCAAGGTGGCGTCGTTGTCCACGCCGTGGTCATGCAGCACGCCGCAGTGCCCGTGGCTGGTGTATTCGCAGAAACAGGTATCGGACATCACCACCATTTCCGGCACGGTGTCCTTGCAGATACGCGACATGCGCGCCACCAGGCCGTTTTCGTTCCAGGTGTCGCTGCCAACGGCATCCAGGTGGTGAGACACACCAAAGGTCATCACCGATTTGATACCGGCGCGGGCATAGCGCTCGATTTCCTGGGCCAGCCGCTTCTCAGGGATGCGGTTCACGCCGGGCATGCTGCTGATGGGCACGAAATCGTCGATGCCTTCTTCCACGAAGATCGGCAGGATCAGGTCTTCAAGGCGGAATTCGGTTTCCTGGAATACGGTGCGCAGGGACTCGTTCTGGCGCAGGCGGCGAGGACGAACGGAGGGGAATTGGTTGGACATGACTGCTCCAGGGAATTTGAACGGCGTATACCTTATGCCTGTCAGGGGCCAGTGGAAAGGCCGGATGACGAGATATTGTCCTGCATCAAAGGTAATGGCCGCGCAGGGCACTGGCTGAGCCGGTGTTGCCCGCTTCGGGGGGGAACCTGCGAAGCGGGCTGCACCGGCAGCACATCATTGCAGCCAGGGCGGTGTCGGCTCCTCGGCCTTGGCCGGGCCGTTTTCCGCCTCGGCACGCGCTGCCCGGCGCCGGGCCTCGTCCAAGCGGGCGGCGTCGATTTCCCGCATTACCCCACCAACGTCGGCCTCATGCTCGTCGTCCTGGAATACCCCGGTCAACACGGTATCGGGCAGCAACTTGCCAGCCTCGTACAGCGCCCACATTTCCTGGGCATAGCGCGTGCTCTTCAGCTCTGGGGCAAAGCGCCCGAAGTAGTGGGCCATGTTGTCCACGTCACGCTGCAGCATGCTGAATGCGTGGTTGTTGGCGGCGGCGTCCACTGCCTGCGGCAGGTCGATGATCACCGGCCCGTCCGGGCCGAGCAGCACATTGAATTCGGACAGGTCGCCATGGACCAGCCCGGCACACAGCATCAGCACGATCTGGCGAATGACGAAGGCATGGAACACCCGGGCCTCCTCGGCCTCCAGGTGCACGTCGTTGAGCCGGGGTGCGGCATCGCCATCGGCGTCGGTCACCAGCTCCATCAGCAACACGCCGTCCTGGAAGTCATAGGGCTTGGGCACCCGGACCCCGGCGCCGGCCAGGCGGAACAGTGCCGCCACTTCGGCGTTCTGCCAGGCGTCCTCGGCCTCTTTGCGGCCGTACTTGCTACCCTTGGCCATGGCCCGGGCCTGGCGGCTATTGCGCACCTTGCGGCCTTCCTGGTATTCGGCGGCCTGGCGGAAACTGCGCTTGTTGGCTTCTTTATAGACCTTGGCGCAGCGCACCTGGCTACCGCAACGCACCACGTACACGGCGGCTTCCTTGCCACTCATCAACGGCCGCAGTACTTCGTCGACGAGGCCGTCTTCGATCAGGGGTTCGATTCTTTTGGGTGTCTTCATCAGGCTGCGTTCGGGGTCCTGGCTGTGTTGACGGACATCCTCTCACAGCCTGCTGCGACATGCTCGTCTGTCTTCACAATGGGTGAACCCAGGTAGGTTGTGGCAAGATGAATTTTTCTTAAATCGCCGGTTGTCTATTCTTTGGCACAATCGAGTCTCCATTAGATGCCCAGGAACCAGCATGCCTCGCGTACTGACCATCGAAGACGACGCCGTCACCGGCCAGGAAATCGTCGCCGAACTTACCAGCCATGGCCTTGAGGTGGAGTGGGCCGACAATGGTCGTGAAGGCCTGGCCAAGGCCATTGCCGGCGGTTATGACCTGATCACCCTGGACCGCATGCTGCCTGAGGTCGATGGCCTGACCATCGTCACGACCCTGCGCAACCTCAAGATCGCCACGCCGATCCTGATGATCAGCGCCCTCTCCGACGTCGATGAGCGGGTGCGCGGCCTGCGCGCCGGCGGTGACGACTACCTGACCAAGCCGTTCGCCTCCGACGAAATGGCCGCCCGGGTCGAGGTGCTGCTGCGCCGCAACAGCGTGCCGATGACCCAGACCCGCTTGCAGGTCGCCGACCTGCAACTGGACCTGATCAGCCACGAAGCGCGCCGCGGCGACAACACCCTCAACCTGCTGCCCACCGAGTACAAACTGCTGGAGTACCTGATGCGCCACAGCGGCCAAGTCATTACGCGGATGATGATTTTCGAGGAAGTGTGGGGCTACCACTTCGACCCGGGCACCAACCTGATCGACGTGCATATCGGCCGCCTGCGCAAGAAAATCGACTCACCCGGCCAGTCGCCGCTGATCCGTACGGTGCGGGGCTCCGGCTATGCCATTGCTGAACCCGTCTAAAGGCTGGAGTTCGTCCACCAGCCGGCTGCTGGCACTGTACAGTTTTCTATTCGTAGCCTGGAGCAGCATCCTCATGGGGGTGCTGTACTTCGAGGTTTCGAGCTACCTGAACAAGCTCACCCGCCATTCCATGCTGCAGCGTCAGCACCTGTTCGCGCACATGAGCGGCAAGCAGCTGGACGACGCCCTGATTGCCAGCCAGGCTTTCGAGGAACGCAGCTTCGATGCCTATGGCCTGTTCGATGCACAACTCAACCCGCTGGGCGGCAGTGTTCGTGCCCTGCCCCCTGGGCTGCGGCTGGACGGCAAGATCCATGAGCTGAAGCGTTGCCTGGATGCCGATGATCCGCGCATGCCCCGCGACAGCTGCGATGCCGTGGCGATCAAGGTGCAGGATGGGCGCTGGCTGGTGCTGTTCCGCGATAACGGCTCATTGTTCGTCGTCACACGGATCATTCTCGATGCCTTGCTCTGGGGTATCTCCTTCACCCTGATCCCCGGGTTCGCCGGCTGGTACCTGCTGCGCCGCCGCCCCCTGAAACGCATCCGGGCCATTCAGGCCCAGGCCGAGCTGATTGTCGCCGGCGACCTCACGCACCGCCTGCCGCTGTCGGCCCGGCGCGACGAACTGGACATGCTGGCCGCCATCGTCAATGCCATGCTTGACCGCATCGAGCGGCTGATGCACGAGGTCAAGGGCGTGTGCGACAACATTGCCCACGACCTGCGCACCCCACTGACCCGCCTGCGCGCCCAGCTGTACCGCATACGCCAGCAAAGCGACAACGATTCCGCGCAAGCCGAGGCACTGGACCAGGCCATCGGCGAAACCGACACCCTCATGGCGCGTTTTCGTGGGTTGTTGCGCATCAGCGAACTGGAAGACCGCCAACGCCGGGCCGGCTTCGTGCAGCTTGACCCGCATGATTTGCTGGTAGAGCTGCACGACTTCTACCTGCCGTTGGCCGAAGATGGCGGCATTCACCTGGAGCTGCACCAACCTGGGCACTTGCCGGCACTGCACGGCGACCGCGAGCTGTTGTTCGAGGCGCTGGCCAACCTGGTAGGTAACGCGATCAAGTTCACCCCGGAAGGTGGGCAGGTGCGCGTGGCCGCCACCCAGGACGACGCTGGCGTGCACGTGGCCATCGAAGACAGCGGGCCGGGTATTCCGGAAGAAGAACGCACGGCCGTACTGAAGCGGTTCTACCGCAGTGATGAAGGCCACCGCCACGCCGGGTTCGGCCTGGGGCTGTCGATCGTTGCGGCGATCGTTGACCTGCATGGGTTCGGCCTGGAAATTGGCGAGAGCCCTTTGGGTGGGGCCAAGCTGGTACTGCATTGCCCATTGGCCGGGCTGGCCAAATAACCATCGGGGCTGCTTTGCAGCCCATCGCGACACAAGGCCGCGCTGTAAGAGCAACTGTCTTTCTCAAAAATTTGAAAAGCCTGCGCGATTCACCTGTGGGAGCGGGCGACGCGGTGTCTGGCACCGGCTTTGCCGGTGTTCGCGGGCATGCC
>NZ_DKJF01000118.1:0-121 GCF_002454615.1 Pseudomonas sp. UBA6699 | reverse complement strand
CCGCCGTACTTGCAGGAGCAATTGTCTTTCTGAAAAATTTGAAAAGCCTGCGCGATTCAGCTGTGGGAGCGGGCAAGCCCGCGAAGCAGGCGACGCGGTATCTGGCACCGGCTGCGCCGGT
>NZ_DKJF01000120.1:0-52820 GCF_002454615.1 Pseudomonas sp. UBA6699 | reverse complement strand
GAGCGATCGGCCTCCCCGGAAGTGCTTCTTCAGCCTGACGAGAATATCTTCTCCCGCCAGGCCAGTCACAACATACAAGCAGCGACCGCAGCTCGCGATGCGCCGCGCGGGCGGCGCTCGATCTCACAGGCACTGCATATCTTGTGGCGACCACCTGTCAGCCCTGATGCAATCCCTATGGGAGCTGGCTTGCCCGCGATCGGCCGCCAAGCGGCCCCCAGAAATCTCAAACCCTGTCCCAAACCTCGAAGTGATACCCAGGCTTGCCTTCTTCACCCTGTGCCTCGCTCGACACCAGCTTCCACTGCCCCTGGTCGAACTCGGGAAACCAGGCATCCCCCTCCGGCGCCAATTCCACCCGCGTCAGGTACATCCGGCTGACCAGCCCTTTCTCCAGCGCCTGCCCATAGAGCTGCGCCCCGCCAATCAGCATCAGCTCATCGACGCCTTTTTCGCGCGCCCACTGTTCGGCCCGCACCAGCGCCTGCTCCAGCGAGCCGAAGACTTCGGCGCCCTGCAGCTGCAGCCCAGGCTGCCGGCTGACCACGATATTCAACCGCCCGGGCAGCGGCCGGCCCAGTGAGTCCCAGGTCTTGCGCCCCATGATGATCGGCTTGCCCAGGGTGGTGGCCTTGAAGTACTTGAAGTCCCCCGGCAGATGCCAGGGCATGGAGTTGTCGATGCCGATCACACGGTTCTCGGCGTGAGCCGCGATCAGGCTGAGGGGGAGTGATGTATTCATGCCAGCGAGGATAGCACCGGGCGTGTGGGTTATGCTTCTGCCCTGACCTGTGCAATGGAAGACCTTGTGACCGCACCGACTCCACTGGACAAACGCTGGCTGACCGAAGCGGTCCGCCTGCGCGAAGAACACGCCGGCCTGCTGGAAGACCAGGCAGCCAACCGTCATGCGCGCCAGCGCGGCGGCGACTTGGCGGCGCGCATCGAAAGCCGGGCGCTGTTCCTGGCCGAACGCGACGGCATGGCCACGGCCCTGCGCCACTGGAAACAGGGCGCACGCCTGGCGGTGCTGGCCCTGCTGCTGCTAGCCGTGCTCAGCGGCGCCGGCCTGGCCCTGGCGGCGCTTGGCGACGGCCAGCGCCCGGTCAACGTCTTCTGGGCGTTGGGCAGCCTGTTGGGGCTGAACCTGCTGACGCTGCTGGGCTGGGCCATTGGTTTTGCCCTCAGTGGCGAACACGGGGCGGGGTTGGGCCGTTTGTGGCTATGGCTGAGTGAGCGCTTCGCCCGCGATGCCAAGGCCGCGCACCTGGGCCCGGCACTGCTGGTACTGCTGCAGCGCCAGCGCCTCAACCGCTGGCTGCTAGGCCTGCTGGTACACAGCCTGTGGCTGCTGGCGATGCTCTGCGCGCTGGGCATGCTGCTGGCTCTACTGGCCACCCGTCGCTATGGCTTCGTGTGGGAAACCACCCTGCTCGCCGCCGACCCGTTCATCCAACTCACCCAGGCGCTGGGCGCGCTGCCTTCGCTGCTGGGCTTTGCCGTGCCCGACGAGGCCATGATCCGCGCCAGTGGCGACAGCCAGCCGGCCCTCGACGTGGCGCGCCAGGCCTGGGCCAGCTGGCTGCTCGGCGTAGTGCTGGTATATGGCCTGTTGCCCCGCGTGCTGCTGGCCGGGTTGTGCCTGTGGCGCTGGCGCCAGGGCCGCCAGCGCCTGACCCTGGACCTGAGCCTGCCGGGTTACGCCCAACTGCGCGAAGCGCTGATGCCGCGCAGCGAGCGCATCGGCGTGCAGGACGCGGCCCCCGAGGCGTTGCCAGGGTTCGCCGCCGAGCAGTTGCAAAGCGCCAGCAGCGGCGCCCTGCTGGTGGGCCTGGAACTGGACGACCAGCAGCCCTGGCCACCCCGCCTGCCCCCAAGCGTGACCGATGCCGGCGTGCTCGACAGCCGCGAGTCGCGCAACCGCCTGCTCGAGCAACTCAGCCGCTTTCCGCCGGCACGCCTGGCCATCGCCTGTGACCCGCGCCGCTCGCCCGACCGCGGCAGCCTGGCGCTGCTCGCCGACCTGGCGCGCAATGCTGGTGCCACAAGGGTCTGGCTGCTGCAGGCAGCACCCGGCCAGGCGCTGGACGCTCGGCGCCTGGGCGACTGGCATGAAGCCCTCGAGCGGCTGGGCCTGCCCTATGCCGACACCTCACCGCTGACCTGGCTGGAGCATGGCCATGACTGAGCCGCTGAAATTGGCCGTGGTCGGCCACACCAACGTTGGCAAGACCTCGCTGCTGCGCACCCTGACCCGCGACGTGGGCTTCGGCGAGGTGTCCCACCGCCCCAGCACCACTCGCCATGTCGAAGGCGCGCGGCTGTCGGTGGACGGCGAACCGTTACTGGAGCTTTACGACACGCCAGGGTTGGAGGACGCCATCGCCTTGCTCGACTACCTGGAGCGGCTGGAGCGCCCGGGCGAGCGCCTGGACGGCCCTGCCCGCCTCGAGCGGTTCCTGCAAGGCAGCGAAGCGCGCCAGCGTTTCGAGCAGGAAGCCAAGGTGCTGCGCCAGTTGCTGGCCAGCGACGCCGGCTTGTATGTGATCGATGCCCGCGAGCCAGTGCTGGCCAAGTACCGCGACGAACTGGAGGTGCTGGCCAGTTGCGGCAAGCCACTGTTGCCGGTGCTCAACTTTGTCGCCAGCCACCAGCACCGCGAGGCGCAATGGCGCGAAGCCCTTGCCCGGCTTGGCCTTCACGCGTTGGTACGGTTCGACAGCGTAGCCCCACCCGAGGACGGCGAACGCCGCCTCTACGAAAGCCTGGCCCTGCTGCTGGAAAGCGCCCGCCCGGCCTTGCAGCGGCTGATCGACGACCAGCAGGCCCAACGCCTGGCTCGCCAGCACAGCGGCAAGCGCCTGATTGCCGAGCTGCTGCTGGACTGCGCTGCCTGCCGGCGCAGCGTCGATGCCGAACCGGCGGCCGAAGCCCGGGCCATCGAAGCGCTGCGCCAGGATATTCGTCAGCGTGAGCAACGGTGTGTCGAAGCCCTGCTCAAGCTGTATGCCTTCCGCCGCGACGATGCCCACGCCAGCGACCTGCCGCTGCTGGATGGGCGCTGGGGCGATGACCTGTTCAACCCCGAAACCTTGAAGCTGCTGGGCGTACGCCTGGGCAGCGGCGTAGCCGCCGGCGCAGCGGCCGGTGCCGGGGTCGACTTGCTGGTTGGCGGGCTTACCCTGGGGGCAGCGGCACTGGCCGGGGCGCTGGCCGGCGGTGCGTTGCAGACGGCGCGCAACTATGGCGCGCGCTTGCTGGGCAAACTCAAGGGCAAGCGCGAGTTGACCGTGGACGATACGGTGTTGCGCTTGCTGGCCTTGCGTCAGCAGCAGTTGATGGTGGCCCTGGACAGCCGCGGGCATGCAGCGCAGGACAGCATCAGGCTGGGTGAACTGGATGAAAAGGCCTGGCGTGAGGGCAAGCTGCCAGAGGCACTGGTCAGGGCGCGGGCGCATCCACAGTGGTCCACCCTGAACCCGGGGGCGAAGCTGAACCAGGCCGAGCGCCAGGAACAGCTGGAGGCGCTGGTGTCTCAGTTTTGAACGGGCGGCGAGCCTGAACCGCCCCATACGCACCAGGCAGGCCTTTATTTGCGCAGCAGGCGCAAACCGTTGAACACCACCAGAAGGCTCACGCCCATGTCGGCAAATACCGCCATCCACAGGGTGGCCATGCCGGCAAAGGTGATCGCCAGGAATATGGCCTTGATGCCCAGCGCCAGAACGATGTTCTGCAGCAGGATCGCCCCGCTTTGCCGCGACAACCGAACGAAGGCCGGGATTTTCCGCAAGTCATCGTCCATCAGCGCCACATCGGCGGTTTCGATGGCGGTATCGGTGCCGGCCGCGGCCATGGCGAAACCGATCTCGGCACGGGCCAGTGCCGGCGCATCGTTGATGCCGTCACCGACCATACCCACCCGGTGGCCCTGGGCGTACAAGGCCTCAATGCTTTGCAGTTTGTCGGCCGGCAGCAGGTTGCCCTCGGCGCGGTCGATGCCTACCACGGCGGCAATGGCCTGGGCGGTGTGCGGGTTGTCACCGGTCAGCATCACCGTCTTGATGCCCAGCTCATGCAGTTCGGCAATCGCCTGACGGCTGCTTTCCTTGACCGTGTCGGCCACTGCAAACAGCGCCAGCGGGCCGCTGCGGTCGAGTAGCAGGACCACGGTCTTGCCCTGGCGCTCCAGCCCATCCAGGCGGGCCTCCAACTCGGGCGAACACAGCCCCAGCTCCTCGACCAGGCGGTGATTGCCCAAGTGGTAGACCTGGCCGTCGATGGTGCCACGCACGCCCCGCCCGGCCAGGGCGGCAAAGTCGTCTACCTCGCTCAAGGCCAGGCCTTGCTGCCTGCCGAACTGGGCGATGGCTCGCGACACCGGGTGGTCCGAACGCTCGCCCAGGCTGGCGGCCAAGGCCTGGGCGCGGCCTTCGAACAGCGGCGCCAGCACCTCGGCGTCGGTCTGGGCAGGTTTGCCATGGGTGATGGTGCCGGTCTTGTCCAGGGCCAGGAAGTCCAGGTGGCGGCCGCCTTCCAGGTAAATGCCCCCCTTGACCAGAATACCCTTGCGCGCAGCGGCGGCCAGGCCGCTGACGATGGTCACCGGGGTGGAGATCACCAGGGCGCACGGGCACGCCACTACCAGCAGCACCAAGGCGCGGTACACCCAGTCGAACCAGGCACCGGCCATGAACAGCGGCGGCACCGCCGCCACGGCCAAGGCGATGGCGAACACCACCGGCGTGTAGATGCGCGAGAAGCGGTCGACGAAGCGCTGGGTCGGCGCCCGTGCCCCTTGCGCCTGCTCCACAGCCTTGATGATCCGGGCCAGGGTCGACTGCCCGGCAGCAGCGGTCACGCGAAACTCCAGCGCCCCTGCCTGGTTGATGGTGCCGGCAAACAACTTGTCGCCGACCGCCTTCTCCACGGGCAGGCTTTCGCCGGTGATCGGCGCCTGATCGACGCTGGATTGCCCGCTGGTCACTTCACCGTCCAGGCCAATGCGCTCGCCAGGGCGCACCCGCACCTGTGCACCGATGGCTACCTCACGCACTGGCACTTCACGCCACTGGCCATCGGCTTGCTGCACCGTCGCCATGTCCGGCGTCAGTTGCATCAGGCCGCTGATGGCATTGCGCGCACGGTCCAGCGAGCGGGCTTCGATCAGCTCGGCGATGGTGAACAGCACCATCACCATGGCTGCCTCCGGCCACTGCCCGATCAGTACCGCACCCGTGACGGCGATGCTCATCAGTGCGTTGATGTTGAGGTTGCGGTTTTTCAGGGCGATCCAGCCCTTTTTATAGGTGCCCAGACCGCAGCCGAGTATGGCTGCGAGTGCCAGCGCGGCCACCACCCACTCCGGCGCAAGCGCAGAAAAGTGCACGATTTCCGCGGCGATTGCCGCAGTACCCGCCAACGCCAGCGGCCACCAACGGGTTTTCGCCGGTGCCGATGCGCTGGCGCTGCCGTCGTCTTCGGCGCCCAGCGGCTCGGCTTTCATGCCCAGGCTGTCGATAGCCCGCTCGATTTCGGCGGTACCACCCAGGGTGTGGCGCACGCCAAGCACGCGGTTGATCAGGTTGAACTCCAATTGCTCGACGCCAGCCAGCTTGCCGAGCTTGTCCTGGATCAAGGTCTGCTCGGTGGGGCAGTCCATGGCATCGATGCGGAAGCGGCTGAGGTGCGCGTGGCCACTGGCCTGCTCGCTCAACTGCACCAGCGCCGGCGCAGCTTCGGCACTGCAGCAGCTGTGCCCATGGGCATGATCGTGGTGGTGACCGTGCTTGTGTTCGTGGCTGACAGGCTGGTTCATGGGGGGTCCTTAAAGTGAGCCTGTTGCCAAGTGAACACCCTGTAGCCACTATAGGGTCAAGCCATTAGCGGGGAATTTGGTAATGAAGATCGGTGAACTGGCCAAAGCCACCGACTGCGCGGTGGAAACCATCCGCTACTACGAGCGGGAAAACCTGCTGCCCGCACCTGCGCGCAGCGACGGCAACTACCGCCTCTACACCCAGGCGCATGTCGAGCGGCTGACGTTCATCCGCAATTGCCGCACGCTGGACATGACCCTCGATGAAATCCGCAGCCTGCTAAGCCTGCGCGACAGCCCGGCTGGCGCGTGCGGCAGCGTCAACGCGCTGATCGACGAGCATATCGAGCATGTGCAGGCGCGCATCGACGGGCTGGTAGCGTTGCAGGCGCAGTTGATGGAACTGCGCCGGCGCTGCAGCGCACAGGGGGCAGAATGCGCGATCTTGCAGCAACTGGAGACGAATGGTGCGGTAACGGTGCCGGAAACCGAGCATTCGCACGTGGGCCGCAGCCACGGGCATTGAGGAACACGATCTACCGTGGGAGCGGCTTCAGCCGCGAACACCGGCAAAGCCGGTGCCAGCCACCGCGTCGCCTGCTTCGCGGGCACGCCCGCTCCCACAGGTTAGGGTGCTGGCTTCAAGCTCACGCTACAGATGTAGGAGCGGCCTTGTGTCGCGAAAGGGGCGCAAAGCGCCCCGGCCATCCAGGTACCTACACCGCCATCGGTGCCGTCATCGGCGCATGGTGCTCATAGCCTTCCAGCCAGAAATCACTCGGCTCGATCTTCTCCAGCCACTCGGGCTCGTACTTGCCCGTTTCGGCAAACGCCGGCACCCGGTCACTGATCACCAGCTTCGGCGCTTCCAGCGGCTCGCGCTTGAGCTGCTCGTTGAGCATGTCCAGGTGGTTTTCATACACGTGGGCATCGCCGATAAAGTAGGTAAACCAGCGCGGGGTGTACCCGGTCAGGCGGCCGAACAGGGCCAGCAGCGCCGCACCTTCGGTAAGGTTGAACGGTGTCCCCAGGCCCAAGTCGTTGGAACGGATGTAAAGCGTCAGGGAAATTTCCCTGGTCTCGACATTCGGATGGAACTGGTACAGCAGGTGGCACGGCGGCAGCGCCATCTCGTCGAGCTGCGCGCAGTTCCAGCCGTGGAACAGGATGCGCCGGCTGCCCGGGTCGTTGGCGATGGTGTCCAGGCACTGGCGCACCTGATCGATAGCCTTGTACAGGATGACGAAGGCGACACCGTCTTCCTCGTCCTGGGCAATACGGCGGAAGCCCGCCTGCTCGGCCATGGCGATAGCGGCGGGGTTGCCCAGCGGGATGCGCTTGTAGCCAGGCCACTGGCGCCATTGCACGCCATAGATTTCACCCAGGTCATCATGGCCCTGGCGGAACGGGTTGGCCAACCACTGGGCGTTTTCGTTGGCATTCTGGTCCCACACCTTGCAGCCCAGCTCGCGGAACTCACCGGCGTTCTTCACGCCGCGCAGGAAGCCGACCATCTCGCCGATCGCCGACTTGAACGCCAGCTTGCGCGTGGTAATGGCCGGGAAGCCCTTCTGCAGGTCGAAACGCAGCATCGCACCCGGCAGGCTGATGGTGCGGATGCCGGTGCGGTTGCCCTGCAGCGTGCCGTTTTCGATAACGTCGCGGACCAGGTCCAGATACTGTTTCATGGCTTACCTGTAGCAGATACGGCAGGGGGATCGCCCCTGCCGTGGGATTAATCAGGCGGGATTCGCCGTGGGCTTGCGATTATAAGCCCACCAGATCAGGCCGAGGCCAGCGAGGATCATCGGCACGCAGAGAATCTGACCCATGGTCAGCCAGCCCCACGCCAGATAGCCCAGCTGGGCGTCCGGTACGCGAACGAACTCGACGATGAAACGGAAAATGCCATAGAACAGCGCGAACATCCCGGACACGGCCATGGTCGGCCGCGGCTTGCGCGAGAACAGCCAGAGGATCACGAACAGAGCCACGCCTTCCAGCGCAAATTGGTAGAGCTGCGACGGGTGGCGCGGCAGTTGCGCGGGGTCGCTGAAGGGCGGGAAGATCATCGCCCACGGCACGTCGGTCGGCTTGCCCCACAATTCGGCGTTGATGAAGTTGCCGATACGCCCGGCGCCCAGCCCGATCGGCACCAGCGGCGCGACAAAGTCCATCAGCTCGAAGAACGACTTGTTGTTGCGCTTGCCGAACCACAGGGCTGCCAGCATCACCCCAATGAAGCCGCCGTGGAACGACATGCCACCCTTCCACACTTCGAAGATCAAGGTCGGGTTGGCCAGGTAGGCGTGCAGGTCGTAGAACAGCACGTAGCCCAGGCGGCCACCGACGATTACCCCCATCGACAGCCAGAACACCAGGTCGGAGAGCTTTTCACGGGTCCAGGTCGGGTCGAAACGGTTCAGCCGACGGGAGGCCAGCAACCAGGCGCCACCGATGCCGATCAGGTACATCAGGCCGTACCAGTGAATTTTCAGCGGGCCAATGGCCACGGCCACGGGGTCTATCTGCGGGTAAGGCAGCATGGAACTTCCTCTCGATTCAAATCAAAAAGCTGAGGCCAACACAGAACAGCAGGGCTGCGAACAGGCGTTTCAACAGGCGCGGCGACAGCTTGTGCGCCAGGCGCGCGCCAAAGCGCGCGAAAAACATGCTGGTCACGGCAATGCCGACCAGCGCCGGCAGGTACACGTAACCCAGGCTGTGGGGCGGCAGGTGCTGCTCATGCCAACCTAGCAGCATGAAGCTCAAGGCACTGGCCATGGCGATCGGCAGGCCGCAGGCAGAGGATGTGGCCACTGCCTGTTGCATGGGCAGGCTGCGCGAGGTCAGGAAAGGCACGGTCAGCGAGCCACCCCCAATGCCGAAAATGGCCGAGGCCCAACCGATCACCCCACCCGCGCCGACCAGCACAGGCTTGCCAGGCACACCATGGCTGGCCTTGGGCTTGAGGTCCAGGGCCATTTGCGCAGCGATGACCAGTGCGAAGACACCAATGATCTTTTGCAGGAGCGGGCCCTGGATCAGCGAGGCGGTCTTGGCGCCGACCCCGGCCCCCAGGAGGATGCCCAGGGTCATCCAGGCGAATATCGGCCATTGCACCGCACCCTTGCGGTGGTGTTCGAGCACGGCATTGATCGAGGTGAACACGATGGTCGCCAACGACGTACCCACCGCCAGGTGGGTCAGTACCGAGGCGTCGAAACCCTGCAGGGTGAAGCTGAACACCAGCACCGGCACGATGATGATGCCGCCGCCCACGCCGAACAGCCCCGCCAGCACGCCGGCACAGGCGCCCAACAGCAGATAGAGCACGAATTCCATTCGGCATCCCCGAGAAATCAATCCGGCATGGTAACGGAAGCCGGGTTCGAGGCTCTAGTGAAGTCTGTGTCAGGATGGATCCTGCCCGCAGCTGTGGGTACAGTGGCAGAAAACACAGAGGCCTGACCGATGTGCCTGATCGTATTCGCCTGGCGGCCGGGGCACGCCCTGCCGCTGATCGTCGCGGCCAACCGCGACGAATTCTACGCCCGCCCTGCCCAGGCCCTGGCGGCCTGGGAGGATGCGCCCGGGGTGCATGCCGGGCGGGACCTGGAGGCCGGTGGCACCTGGCTGGGTGTGGGCCCACAGGGGCGCTTTGCAGCGCTGACCAATATCCGTGACCCGCGGCAGGCGCAGGGGCCCCGCTCGCGCGGCGAGCTGGTGGCGGGGTATTTACGGGGTGAGCTGGGGGTTGAGGCTTACCTGGACGAGGTGGCCAGCCGTAGCGGGCAGTATTCGGGGTTCAACCTGCTGGTGGGTGATGGGCGCCAGCTGGGTTACCTGCATGGCCCAGACGTGGCGCCGCGCCTGCTGGAAGCCGGGGTGTATGGGCTGTCCAATGCCGGGCTGGATACCCCATGGCCAAAGCTGGTGAAGGCGCGAAGCGGGCTGCAGAGGTTGCTGGAAACGCCGGAGCCGCCACAGTTGCTGGCGCTGCTGGCCGATGGCGAGCCTGCAGCTGACGGGGAGCTACCGGACACAGGCGTGGGCATGGCGACCGAGAAGCTGCTGTCGAGTGTGTTTATTGCCAGCCAGAGTTATGGGACACGCGCGAGTACTGTGCTGATTGTGGATGATCAGGGCAGAAGGCGCCTGATCGAGCGCAGTTTCGGGCCGTTTGGAGGGCACCTGGGGGAGGTTGAGCTGTCGGTCTGAACAGCGCCTTCGTGGGAGCGGGCGTGCCCGCGAAGAGGCCCGAACAGGCACCCCCCCTTACAGGGTTTTATTGGCTCCAGGCCCGATCATCCGCGCCAGCCCCAGGTTTTTCAGCGCCAGCTGCAACGAGCTGTGGATAACCTGCGGGTTGTCGTGGCTCAAGGCTTCGACCAGCAGCTCCTTGGCCTTGCCCATGTTCACCTGGCGCAGCATCCACTTCACCTTGGGCAGGTTGGTGGCGTTCATCGACAGGCTGTCGAAGCCCATCGCCATCAACAGGATCGCTGCCGCGGGGTCACCCGCCATCTCGCCGCAGATGCTGACCGGCTTGCCCTCGCCATGGGCATCACGCACCACGGTGTTCAGCGCCTGCAGCACCGCCGGGTGCAAGTAGTCGTACAGGTCGGCGACCCGTGGGTTGTTGCGGTCCACGGCCAGCAGGTACTGGGTAAGGTCGTTGGAACCGACCGACAGGAAATCCACCTGCCGCGCCAACTCCTTGGTCTGGTACACCGCCGCAGGGATCTCCACCATGACGCCAACCGGCGGCATCGGCACGTCGGTGCCTTCGTCGCGCACCTCGCCCCAGGCCCGGTGAATCAGGTGCAGCGCCTCTTCCAGCTCGTGAATACCGGAAATCATCGGCAGCAGGATGCGCAGGTTGTTCAGGCCCTCGCTGGCTTTGAGCATGGCGCGGGTCTGCACCAGGAAGATTTCCGGGTGGTCGAGGGTCACACGGATGCCGCGCCAGCCGAGGAACGGGTTGTCTTCTTTGATCGGGAAATAGGACAGCGCCTTGTCGCCACCAATGTCTAGGGTGCGCATGGTCACCGGCAGTGGGTGGAAGGCCGCCAACTGCTCACGGTAGATGGCCAGCTGCTCTTTTTCGCTGGGGAAGCGCTGGTTGATCATGAACGGCACTTCGGTGCGGTACAGGCCCACCCCTTCGGCACCGCGTTGCTGGGCCCGGGCCACATCGGCCAGCAGGCCGGTATTGACCCACAACGGCATGCGGTGGCCGTCGGGGGTGATGCAGGGCAGCTCGCGCAGGGCATCCAGGCCCTGGGCCAACTGGCGCTCTTCCTCGACCACGTCGCTGTATTGCTTGCGCAGCACTTCGCTCGGGTTGGTGAACACCTCGCCCTTGTAACCGTCGACGATCAGCTCGATGCCGTCGACCTTGGAGTAAGGCAGGTCGACCAGGCCCATTACCGTGGGGATACCCATGGCACGGGCCAGGATGGCAACGTGGGAGTTGCCCGACCCCAGTACCGACACCAGGCCGACCAGCTTGCCTTCCGGCACTTCGCCGAGCATTGCCGGGGTCAGCTCTTCACTGACCAGGATGGTGTTGTCGGCGTAGACCAGCGACTGCGAGCGGGCCTCTTGCAGGTAGGCCAGCAAACGCCGGCCCAGATCCTTCACGTCGGAGGCACGCTCGCGCAGGTAGTCGTCGTCCATCAGCTCGAAACGGTTGACGTGCTCGCCGACCACCTGGCGCAGGGCGCCCTGGGCCCACTGGCCGGTCTTGATGACCGCGGTCACCTCGCCGCCCAGCGCTGCGTCTTCGAGCATCATCAGGTACACATCGAAAAGAGCGCGCTCTTCCGGGCGCAGCTGCGTCGCCAGTTTGGCCGACAGCTTGCGCATGTCTTCGCGCACGCCTTCAAGGGCGTTTTCGAACAGCTTGAGCTCGGCGTCGATGTCATCGACGGCCTTGTCGGGCACCACTTCGAGGTCGGCAGGCGGCAACATGACCACGGCACGCCCTACGGCAGCGCCTGGCGAGCCAGGCACGCCGACGAAACGCGCTTCCTGGATGCCCTTGCCCTGCCGGCCCAGGCCACGGATCGAGCCGGTGGCCTCGGCGTGGGCGATAACCCCGGCAAGCTGGGCGCTCATGGTGACCAGGAACGCTTCTTCGCCCTCGTCGAACTGGCGGCGCTCCTTCTGCTGGATGACCAGCACCCCGACCACGCGGCGGTGGTGAATGATCGGTGCACCCAGGAACGAGGCGAATCGCTCTTCGCCAGTTTCGGCAAAGTAGCGGTAACGCGGGTGGTCGGCGGCGTTTTCCAGGTTCAGCGGCTCTTCGCGGGTACCGACCAGGCCGACCAGACCTTCGTTGGGCGCCATGCTGACCTTGCCGATGGAGCGTTTGTTCAGGCCTTCGGTGGCCATCAGCACGAAGCGATTGGTTTCCGGATCAAGCAGGTACACCGAGCAGACCTGGCTGCCCATGGCCTCCTTGACGCGCAAGACAATGATCCCCAACGCCGACTTGAGATCTTTGGCGGAGTTTACTTCCTGGACGATCTTGCGCAGCGTATTGAGCATGGCTCGGGGTCGAACTCCGTCGTCAGTCGCGCGTCAGAAGACGCGGTGCTAGCTCTTTCAGGGCGCGCCGGTATACCTCGCGCTTGAATGTCACAACCTGGCCCAGCGGGTACCAATAGCTCACCCAACGCCAGCCGTCGAACTCCGGCTTGCCGGTGAGGTCCATTCTTACCCGTTGTTCGTTGCTGACCAGGCGCAGCAGGAACCACTTCTGCTTCTGGCCGATGCACAGCGGCTGGCTGTGGGTCCGCACCAGGCGCTGCGGTAAACGATAACGCAACCAGCCACGGGTGCAGGCAAGAATTTCCACATCATCGCGTTCAAGGCCAACTTCTTCGTTCAGCTCGCGGTACAGGGCATCTTCCGGCGTTTCGTCAGGGTTGATTCCACCCTGGGGAAATTGCCAGGCATCCTGGTTGATCCGTCGAGCCCATAGCACCTGCCCGGCATCATTCGTGAGAATGATCCCGACATTGGGGCGAAAACCATCCGGGTCGATCACGGCAGCAACCTCGCAAACGCATGTCACCGCATTGTTCCACAAAGCTTGCGAGCGCAGCAACGCGCCCGCCACGCTTATGTGCCGCGGCGTGAAAACTCCTTGTTCGGTGAAGGCAAGGTGATGCTGGCAAGCGTTGGCCGCTGCTGCGTCAGACTGGCTTGGCGCCCATCAGCCCGGCGATGGACAGCAGGCAGACGCCACTGAACACCGCCAGCGCCAAGGTGAAGCGCAACCCTACCGGCTCGGCCTTGCGCAGCCTGTTAAGCCGCACCAGCAGCGACCACATGGCAAACGCACCAAGCGTATAGATGACGCTGGACGCCAGCACCCAGGTCTGCCCCAGCGGCCAGCCGACCAGGTGCACCAGCCACCAGCCGGTGAAGGGCATGCTTACCAGGCACAGCACCATTACCAGCCACACGAACACCAGCGGCCGGCGCAGCAGCTTGGCATAGGCCTGCGCATCGCCCTGGCGGCGGGCGCGCACGGTCCACACCGCCAGGCCCAGGGCACCCAGCAGCAGGAGTGCAGTGGCGATGATGTGCAGTGTTTTCAGGGTGGTCAGATGTTCCATGTGTGCGTTGTCCTTGAGCAGGCCTTAGGCCCAGCTTAGCTGCTCAGCCCAGGAACAGCTTGTAAGCCGGGTTCTCGGTTTCGTCCCAGTAGGGGTAACCAATCTTGGCCAGTGCCGCTGGCACCAGGTGGCGCTCGTCTTCCGGCACCTGCAGGCCCGCCACCACACGCCCGTCTGCCGCGCCGTGGTTACGGTAGTGGAACATCGAGATATTCCAGCGCCCACCCAGCTTGTCGAGGAAATTGAACAGCGCCCCCGGCCGTTCCGGGAACTCGAAGCGCAGCACCATTTCATCGCTGGCGCCAGCCGAGTGGCCGCCGACCATATGACGAATGTGCAACTTGGCCAGCTCGTTGTCGGTCAGGTCCGTTACCGGGAAGCCCTGCTCGCCCAAATGCTGCACCAAGGCTGCGCGCGGGTCGTTTTCCGGGTGGGTCTGCACGCCCACGAAGATATGCGCCTCGTCCGAGGTGTGCTTGCGGTAGTTGAACTCGGTGATCTGGCGTTTGCCAATCGCCTGGCAGAACGCCTTGAAGCTGCCCGGGCGTTCAGGAATGGTAACGGCGATGATCGCCTCGCGCTTTTCACCCAGTTCGGCACGCTCGGCCACATGGCGCAAGCGGTCGAAATTGACATTGGCGCCGGAGTCGATTGCCACCAGGGTCTGGCCGGTCACGCCGTACAGTTCGACGTAACGCTTGATGCCCGCCACACCCAACGCGCCGGCAGGCTCGGTGATCGAGCGGGTATCGTCGTAGATATCCTTGATTGCGGCACAGATTTCATCGGTGCTGACCGTGACCACTTCATCCACATGGTGGCGGCAGATATCGAAGGTGTGCTGGCCGATCTGCGCCACCGCCACGCCGTCGGCGAACAGCCCGACCTGCGGCAGCACCACGCGCTCACCCGCGGCCATGGCCGCCTGCA
Source organism: Pseudomonas sp. UBA6699 (assembly GCF_002454615.1). Classification (NCBI taxonomy): domain Bacteria; kingdom Pseudomonadati; phylum Pseudomonadota; class Gammaproteobacteria; order Pseudomonadales; family Pseudomonadaceae; genus Pseudomonas; species Pseudomonas sp. UBA6699. Next base: position 38,438 of record NZ_DKJF01000120.1, on the reverse strand, counting down.
GGCAGTTGGAGTCATCCGGCTCAACACCAATGACCTTGATATCCGGACGCAGGTACTTCACGTAGGCGGCAATACCGGCGATCAGGCCACCGCCGCCCACCGGCACGAAGATCGCGTCCAGCTGGCCAGGGTGCTGGCGCAGGATTTCCATGGCCACGGTGCCCTGCCCGGCGATGGTGTGCGGGTCATCGTAAGGGTGGACATAGACCAGGCCCTTTTCATCGACCAGCTTCAGCGAATAAGCCAGCGCCTCGGGGAACGAGTCGCCATGCAGCACCACCTTGCCGCCACGCGAGCGCACGCCTTCGACCTTGATCTCCGGGGTGGTCTTGGGCATCACGATGGTGGCCTTGATGCCCATTTCCCGCGCGGCCAGGGCCAGACCCTGGGCGTGGTTGCCGGCCGAGGCGGTGACCACGCCGCGGGCCAGTTCTTCCGGGGTCAGCTGGGCCAGCTTGTTGTACGCCCCGCGGATCTTGAACGAGAACACCGGCTGCAGGTCTTCGCGCTTGAGCAGAATCTGGTTGCCCAGGCGCTTGCTCAGTTGCCCGGCGCTCTGCAACGGGGTTTCGACGGCAACGTCATAGACGCGCGAGGTGAGGATCTTCTTGACGTACTGTTCGAGCATCGGGAAAGCATCACTGGGCAGCGGGACAAGGGCTGGAAGTCTACCCCAGCGCTACGTCGGGCGACCACAGCAAAGCCGTGCGAGCCGTTATACTAGGCAACTTTGAAACCGCCCTGCCCCTTCCGGAGCCCGCATGACCCAGGACCAACTCAAACAGGCCGTCGCCCAGGCCGCTGTCGACTTCATTCTGCCCAAGCTGGATGAAAAGAGCGTCGTCGGCGTCGGTACCGGTTCGACCGCCAACTTCTTCATCGATGCCCTGGCTCAGCACAAGACCGCCTTCGACGGTGCCGTCGCCAGCTCCGAGGCCACGGCCCAGCGCCTGAAGGGGCATGGTATTGCGGTGTACGAACTGAACAGCGTCAGCGAGCTGGAGTTCTACGTGGACGGCGCCGATGAAAGCGACGCGCACCTGAACCTGATCAAGGGCGGCGGCGCAGCCCTGACCCGTGAGAAGATCGTTGCAGCAGTGGCCAAGACCTTCATCTGCATCGCCGATGCCAGCAAGCTGGTGCCGGTGCTGGGCGCCTTCCCACTGCCGGTCGAGGTGATCCCGATGGCCCGTAGCCACGTGGCCCGCCAACTGGTCAAGCTGGGCGGCGACCCGGTGTACCGCGAGGGTGTGGTGACCGACAACGGCAACGTGATCCTCGATGTGTACAACCTGCAGATCACCAACCCGGTGGAGCTGGAAGCACAGATCAACGCCATTGTTGGCGTGGTGACCAACGGCCTGTTCGCGGCGCGGCCGGCGGACCTGCTGTTGCTGGGTACTGCTGAAGGTGTGAAGACCCTGACGGCCAATTAAACCGCTTCGCGGGTAACCCGCTCCTACAGCGATCGCCACTGGCATGGAGCCTGGCGAGCTATCTGTAAGAGCGGGTTTACCCGCGAAGGGCCCTGACAGACGATCAGTCAGCCGGCTGCTTGAACACATAGAACAGGTTCGGCTCACTGACCAGATAAAGGGTTCCCGCCTCGTCCATCGCAATCCCCTCCGCCTGCGGTACGGTCGCCTGCAAGCCCTGGTAGCCCTTGCGCAGCGACAGGGTACTCAGCGGCCTGCCCTCGATATCCAGCTCCAGCAACAGCCGCGACTCGTCGGACAATGCCAGCAGGTGCCCACTGCGCTCATCGAACTGCAAGCTCGACAAGTCCCGCACGAACAACCGTGAATCGCGCTTGCGGTCCTGTACTACATGCACGGCATAGGGCCTTTCCGGGTTGTCATGCGGGAAGCCGTGAACCTCGTAGATGAGCATCGGGTCGCGTTCCTTGGCCACGAACAAGCGCTTGCCCGCTGAGTCGTAGGCCAGCCCTTCGAAGCCTTTGTTGCCGTTCAGGCCAATGCCCAGGCTGAGCTGCTCGGCATCGCCGGCATCAAGGAACAACGTGTCGTCGTCCAGGCGCACCCGGATCAGCCGTTGCTGACGCTCGTCGGAAATCACATAGCTGTTTGGCCCGACATACTCCACGGCCTCCGGGTCGCCGAAGCCCGTCAGCGGCACGCGGCGCAGGATGCGCCCGTCCAGCGACAGCTCGATCAACTCCGAACGGGCGTTGGTGACGGTAAACAGGGTCTTGCGGTCAGGGTCGTAGGTCAGCGCCGATATATCGTCGTTCAACCCTTCGATAGGCTGCGCTTCCAGCACCACCCGGTAGCGCTCCAGGCCCATGCTCTGCTCGGCGGGCTGCCACCAGGTCTTGAAGTTGAACCAGGCGCGCTCGTAAAGGCGGAACTCATGCCCGGCCCAGCCGAGCAGGCACAGGCAGACAACGGCTATTACCAGGGATAGACGAACAAAACCACGCATACAGGCAGACTCGGCACAAGGATGGCGAATCTAACCATGAATGACTGAAATAAAGCTTAATGCCAGCATCCGCAAAAGCGGATTGTTGGCTCAGGGTTTTCTGAAGCGATAGAACAATGCCGGCTCACTGACCATGTACAGATTGCCCTGGTCGTCCATCGCCACCCCCTCGGCCCGCGGGATGGTGCCTTGCAGGCCGTTGAACCCGCCGAGCAAAGTCATGAAGCTGACCTGCTGCCCCTGCTGGTCCAGCTCCAGCAGCATGTTGGAGTCGGCCGACAAGACCAACAGGTGGCCTGTACGCGGGTCGACACCCAGCGCCGAGAGGTTGCGCAAGTCGAGCTGATCGCTTGGCAGCGGCTGCTTGTCGCCCTTGAGCTGGCTGCGGCCATCGGTGTTCCAGGTGTACAGCTTGGGCGGGCGCTCCTCGCCGATGACCAGGCGCTGGTGCAGCGGGTCCCAGGCGACGGCCTCGAAGCCTTTGTTGCTTTTCACCGACTGCCCCAGGTCATAGCTTTTGAAGTCGGCGTGGTTGAGCACCGCCGTGTGCCCGTCCACCTTGACCAGGGTCAGGTCATGCAGGCGCTCGTCGGTGATGGCCAGGTAACCGTCTTCCAGCACGGCAACGCCTTCCGGGTTGTTCCAGCCGTTGAGCGGGATCTTGCGCAGCACATCGCCGTCCAGGCTCAGTTCGACCAGGAACGGGTTCTTGCCCATGACCGCGAACAGCGTCCGGGTCTGCGGGTTGAACGCCACGTCCGACGCTTCGTCATCGTCCATGCCCGGCAGGGGCTTGGCATCGATGTCTACCTGATAATCCGGCAGCCATACGCTTTCGCTGCGCTCGGCGCGGCTTTCAAAACCTTCCTTCAGCCATAGCGCACCACGGTCATCCCAGTGCATCGCCATGGCCACGCCATAGCCAATCACCGCCGCCACCGCCAGGCCAAAGGGCCAGCGCAGGTAGAAACGACGCTTGGGGGTTGCCGGGGCGTTGGGGGGTGATGGCATGCAGCGGTCCTGAAGCAGTGGGCGTAGATGCGCGCATTATCCGCATTCGGTGTGAAAAAAACGCCAAATCCTGCCTGGACGCGCATTCTTTGTGGGAGCGGCCTTGTGTCGCGGAAAGGGGTGCGAAGCGCCCCCGGGATTCATGCGTCAAGCACCTATTGCCGGGGCCGCACTGCGGCCCTTTCGCGACGCAAGGCCGCTCTCACAGGGCTCAGAGCACCCGGCTTTCGAAGCGGCTGACACCCGGCAGTTCCAGCACCAGCTCGTCACCGACATTGAACGGCCCCACGCCCGCCGGGGTGCCGGTGAGGATCACATCCCCCGCCAGCAGCGAAAAATTCGCGGCCATGTGCTGAATCATCGGCACGATAGGGTTGAGCATCATTGCGCTGTTGCCGTCCTGGCGTACTTCGCCGTTCACCGTCAGCCGTACCGGGATGTCGGTCACGTCCGGGAAGCTGGCAGCCGAGACGAACGGCGGCAGTACGCAGGCACCGTCGAAGCTCTTGGCCAGCTCCCATGGCAGGCCTTTTTCCTTCAGTTTGGCCTGCACGTCGCGCAGGGTCAGGTCCAGGGCCGGGGCGTAGCCGGATATGGCGTCCAGCACCTCTTCCTCGCTGGGGTGCGAGGACAGTGACTTGCCCAGCAACACGGCGATTTCTGCCTCGTAATGCACCGAACCGCGCTCGGTCGGGATCTTGAAGCCGCCTTGCGCGGCGACCACGCAACTGCCGGGCTTGATGAACAGCAGCGGTTCGCTGGGGATCGGGTTGTCCAGTTCCTTGGCGTGTTCGGCATAGTTACGGCCAATGCACACCACCTTGCCCAACGGGAAGTGGATGCGCGTGCCGTCTACATACTGGTGCTGGTAACTCATGGCCGACTCCTTTGCATGCTGCTTTTTATTCAGGAGCGAAGATCTTACCCGGATTCATGATGCCGTTAGGGTCGAACACGGCCTTAATCGCCTTCATGCAGGCAATTTCTTCGGCCGAGCGGCTGTAGCCCAGGTAGTCGCGCTTGGTCATGCCTACGCCGTGCTCGGCAGAGATCGAGCCGTTGTAGCGTTCGACGATCTCGAACACCCACTTGTTGACCTTGGCGCACGAGGCAAAGAACACGTCTTTGTCCATGTGCTCGGGCTTGAGGATGTTCAGGTGCAGGTTGCCATCGCCGATATGGCCGTACCACACCACTTCGTAATCCGGGTAATGCTCGGCCACGATGGCATCGATATCGCGCAGAAACGCCGGTACTTTCGAGACCGTGACTGAAATATCGTTCTTGTACGGGGTCCAGTGCGAGATGGTTTCCGACAGGTACTCACGCAGCTTCCACAGGTTTTTCAGCTGGGTTTCGCTCTGGCTCATCACCCCGTCCAGTACCCAGCCCTGCTCGACGCAATGCTCGAAGGTGGCCAGTGCCTGGTTGGCGACTGCCTCGGTGCTGGCCTCGAACTCCAGCAGCGCATAAAAGGGGCAGTCGGTGGCGAATGGCGCCGGCACATCACCACGCGCAAGGATCCTGGCCAGGCCCTTGTCCGAGAAAAATTCGAAGGCCGTGAGGTCGAGCCCGCCCTGGAAGGCGTGCAGCACCGGCATGATCGAGTCGAAGTCCGGCGTGCCCAGCACCATGGCGGTGAGGTTGCGCGGGGCGCGGTCCAGGCGCATGGTGGCTTCCACCACGAAACCCAGCGTGCCTTCGGCGCCAATGAACAGCTGGCGCAGGTCATAACCGGTGGCGTTCTTGATCAGGTCCTTGTTCAGCTGCAGCAACTCGCCCTTGCCCGTCACCACCTTCAGCCCGGCCACCCAATTGCGGGTCATGCCGTAGCGGATCACCTTGATGCCGCCGGCATTGGTGCCGATGTTGCCGCCTATCTGGCTGGAACCGCTGGAGGCGAAGTCTACCGGGTAATACAGGCCCTGCGCTTCGGCGTAGCTTTGCAACTGGCGGGTGACCACCCCGGGCTGGCAAACCACCGTGCGGTCGAAGGCATTGAAGTCGAGAATCCGGTTCATGTTGTCGAAGGCCACCACGACTTCGCCATTGGCCGCCACGGCCCCCGCGGAGAGCCCGGTGCGCCCACCCGACGGCACCAGCGCCACCCTGTGCGCATTGGCCCAACGGACAATGGCCTGCACCTGCTCGATGGTCTTGGGCAGCACGATGGCGCTGGGCGCCGGTGCATAGTGCTTGGTCCAGTCCTTGCCATAGGCGTCGAGGGATGCCGGGTCGGTCAGGACCTTGCCAGGGTCGACAAGGGTCATCAGTTCTTCAATTGCAGCGGGGTGGGTCATCGCTGGAACTCTCGACTTATTCATAGTCACCCTGAGCACTCTTCACCTGTCGGGATAAGCTCAGATTGTGTCGCGTATGCTAGCATAGCGCTCCCGCTGTTCATGCTAAGGCCGCCCTCGCGCCTGGCATCACCCCTCGCCATTTTTTCTCCGGGATACAGGTTTACGCAGATGAGCAAGACTTCTCTCGACAAGAGCAAGATCCGGTTCCTTCTTCTTGAAGGTGTGCACCAGAACGCGGTCGATACCCTCAAGGCCGCCGGCTACACCAACATCGAATACCTCACTGGTTCGTTGCCGGAAGCCGAGCTGAAGGAAAAGATCGCCGATGCCCACTTCATTGGCATCCGTTCGCGCACCCAGCTCACCGAAGAGATCTTCGACTGCGCCAAGAAACTGGTCGCCGTTGGCTGCTTCTGCATCGGCACCAACCAGGTAGACCTGGAAGCTGCCCGCGAGCGCGGTATCGCCGTGTTCAACGCGCCCTACTCCAACACCCGCTCGGTCGCCGAGCTGGTACTGGCCGAAGCGATCCTGCTGCTGCGTGGCATCCCAGAGAAAAACGCCTCCTGCCACCGTGGCGGCTGGATCAAGAGCGCAGCCAACTCGTTCGAGATTCGCGGCAAGAAACTCGGCATCGTCGGCTACGGCTCGATCGGTACCCAGCTGTCGGTCCTGGCCGAAAACCTGGGCATGCAGGTCTACTTCTACGACCCGCTGACCAAGCTGCCACTGGGCAACGCCGTACAGGTCACCAGCCTGCACGAACTGCTGGGCCTGGCCGACATCGTCTCGCTGCACGTGCCTGAGCTGCCCTCCACCCAGTGGATGATCGGCGAGAAGGAAATCCGCTCGATGAAGAAGGGCGCGATCCTGATCAACGCCGCCCGTGGCACCGTGGTCGAGCTGGACCACCTGGCCGCCGCCATCAAGGACAAGCACCTGATCGGCGCTGCCATCGACGTGTTCCCGGTCGAGCCACGCTCCAACGACGAAGAGTTCGAGAGCCCGCTGCGCGGCCTGGACAACGTGATCCTCACCCCGCACATCGGTGGTTCCACTGCCGAAGCCCAGGCCAACATCGGCCTGGAAGTGGCCGAGAAGCTGGTCAAGTACAGCGATAACGGTACTTCGGTGTCTTCGGTCAACTTCCCTGAGGTGGCACTGCCAGCGCACCCAGGCAAGCACCGCCTGCTGCACATTCACGAAAACATCCCGGGCGTACTCAGCGAGATCAACAAGGTATTCGCCGAGAACGGTATCAACATCTCCGGTCAGTTCCTGCAGACCAACGAGAAAGTCGGTTACGTGGTAATCGACGTAGACGCCGAGTACTCCGACCTGGCGCAAGAAAAACTGCAACAGGTCAAAGGCACCATCCGTTCCCGCGTACTGTTCTGAGTTTGCTTGCAGCATGAAAAAGGGAGGCCCTGGTGGCCTCCCTTTTTTTTGCCGGTGGAAGCGGCGTCGCCTGCTCTCACAGGATCACCGCAAACCCGAAGCTTGCGGCCCCCCCTGTGGGAGCGGGCGAGCCCGCGAAAAGCCCAACACCTATTTCACGTCGACAGTAATCTTCTGCGACTCGACGCTCGGCTTGAACGGCACGTGATACTGGTCACCCAGCACCAGTTGCAGGGTGTGCTTGCCCGGGGTCAGGGTAATGCTGGTTTCGGTCTGTGCCTTGCCGAAATGCAGCACCTGCGGCCCGGCTGGCAGTGCGGTGCCGGCCTCTGGCATCAGGCTGGTCGGCAGCGGCATGTCGGCGACGGGCTCTTTGTCCACATCCACCAGCAAGTGGTGGTGGCCGGTGTGCGGGGTCTGGTCACCAGCAGGCTTCAGGCCCATGCCTTCAATGCCGAACTTGACGGTAAAGGTCTTGTCGACGGTGGCACCATCGGCGGGGGAAACGATGAAGACCTTGGCATCCTTGGGCGGCTCCTGGCTCTTCAGGGCGTCTGCGGCACTGGCCAACACCGACGCTCCCATCAGCAAACCGGCAACGGCAGCACGCGAAAATAGGCTGTTCATTCACTTCTCCTGTGATTCACTCATTGACCGCAGCTTGTCATCCAACAGCGGCGGTAGTTCACCTTAGTTGAAATATGCGCCAAGGTGTTCACGTTGCCTGACAGAAAAATTTGAGTCAGGGTTAAACAATGCCGAGGCGCCAAGGTCTTAGGCTGCGTTCGATCATGGCGAGGAATAAAGCCATGACGAAAGTTATTCACCTGTAAAAGAAAAAGGGGCCTTCAATGCGTTCGACCATAGGGGTACTGCTGGCAGTACTGATCAGTCCATTGGCCCAGGCGGAGCTGATCGACGAAATCGCCGACCGGGGCGAACTGCGCATTGCCGTACAAGCCGACAACCCGCCTTATGCGTTCAAGCAAGACGAGCGGCTGAGCGGTTTCGATGTGGAATTTGGCCAGGACCTGGCCCGCGAACTGGACCTGCGTGCCGAATTTGTCGAGGCGCCTGCGGACGAGGTACTGCCAGGTGTGGAAAGCGGCAAGTATGATGTCGCGCTGACCCCAGCGAGCGAAGCACTCAAGAGTGACGGTCCGCTTGACGCGAGCCTGCCGTTTGGCGAGAAGAAGCTGGTGATCCCGTTCCAGAAGGACAACCCGGCGTTTGAAAGTGCCGTTAACAATGCGCTGCAGCGGTTGAAGGACAGTGGCCGCACGGCCGAGCTCGAACAGAAGTGGTTCAAGGGTGTGCAGGAGACTGCGGCCGGGCAATGAGGTTTGTGCGGTCTGTGCCGCCCTCATCGCACTACGTGGCTTATTGATTTGGCAGGCAAGCGCTGACCAGCATCTTGGGCAAATCAGAACGGGTCATTGCCACGCCGCCGGAACCAGCCCGTCAACGACAAGCGCTCACGCCCGGCGGGCAGCACTTCGTGAGGCACCTCACCCGACAGGAACACCACCAGGCAACCTGCCAGCGGCTCGACCAGGGGCTCGGCACCGTCGGCGAGGAACATGCGCAGCTGCCCACCATCCTGCGGCTGCCAGTCTTCGTTCAGGTAAAACACCGCCGAGACCATGCGCCGATCATCGTCACGAAAGCGGTCCAGATGCCGGCGATAAAATGCACCGGGTGGGTACAGGGCAAAATGGCACTCGAAATCCTGCAGGCCGAGAAACAGGCCCTGGTTGATGGCCAGCCGTAACTGGTCCATGGCCGCCAGGTACCGGTCGCAAGCCTCGGCCTGGCCAGGGTCGATCCACTGGATCTGGTCGCCGCGAATGGTTTCGCGTACTTCCTGGGCATCACCGCGCCCCACCCCGGCCGGGTTGAGTTCGCCTTCGGCATAACGGCGCCGGCACTCGACCGCCAACGCGCGCGCAAGGTCGACAGGCAGAAACAGCGCCTGTTGGGACCAGCCATGGGTGGCCAGATCGTCAACGACGGCCGCGAGCATCGGGTTTTCGGGGGAAGTATGCATGGCGCGCATCATATCCATTCGCCCTGGCGGCGCACAGCGCCACTTGGCCGAGAAACACGCACATATCTCGACAAACCGGCGCCGGGCCAAGGACAATGGTCGCCTGCCGACAGGAGTCCTGAATGCGCCGTCTGTTTTCCCTGATTCTGCTGATGATCTGCACCACGCCTGTCTGGGCAGATAACCTGGATCAACTGTACAAGGCTGCCGGCTGGCCCGACCAGCGCGCCCACTTCAACGATGCCCTCACCGCCGCCCAGGCGCGCTACCGCAACAGTTTACCGCCCGCCGTGTACCAGGCGCTGGTCGACAACAGCAACCAGCGCTTCCAGGCCCAGGCGGTAGACCGTCGTGCCCAGGCAAAGCTGCGCGCCAGCCTGGCCAACCCGGCACCGGCCCTGGCGTTCTTCCAGTCGCCGCTGGGGCGCAAGGTGGTAGCCGCCGAGCTCAAGGCCACGCGCAAGGATGAACTGGCCAGAAACGCCAAGGGCTTGCCGAAAATGCAGGCCAGCGATGACCGCCTGCTGATCATTGGCCACCTGGCTCAGGCCTTGCCAGCACGCGAAGCCGGCGCCGAAGTCAGCCTGGCCATCGCCGGCGTGGCGGCCGACAGCCTCAGCTCGATGATCCCCGGCCTGTTGGGCGGCGGCCAGGCGCAAGGCCTGCTCGACGGTCAGCGCCAGCGGCTCATGGGGCAAATTGGCGAAGACCTCAACAATACGTTGCTGTACGTGTACCGCGACCTGTCCGACGCCGAGCTGGAAGAGTTCGCCACCTTTGCCGAGTCGCCCGACGGCAAGGCCTACTACCAGGCGGCACTGGCCGCGGTGCGTGCCGGCCTGGCAGTGGGCCAGAGCAGCAACGAGCTGAGGTGATCAGCCCAGGCGCTGGTCGATGAAATCGAAGTAGCGCTGGCGAATGCCTGGCAGCTCGTTGGCCAGGTGGTGACGCGCGTCGGGCAGCATCAGGATCTGCGGCTCAGCGAACTTGGCCTTCAGCACCTCCAGGTTGTATGGCCAATCCACCGTGCCGTCGGCCTCTCCCTGTACGATCAATGGCCGCCGTGTACTTTTGGGCGCAGCCTCGATGCGTTTGACCCAGGCGATCAGGGCACCCACCCAGGCAGTGGGCAGCCGGCGCGGTTGCAGGGGGTCGGCCTGGAGAAACGGCAGGAAGGCAGGGTCGTTGGTATTCTCACTGAAGCGCCGCTCGATACCATTGACGAAATGGCGCAGCACGCGATAGCTGAACTTGGACCAACGCCAGGCACATGGCCGCACCAGTGGCGCCAGCAGAATGACCTGGCCATCCACAGGGCTATGGGCACCTTGGTACAGCAAATGGTCCACCGCGATCGCCCCACCCGTGCTCTGCCCGCACAAATGCCATGGCCGCGGCAGCTGCAACGAACGCGCCTGTTCGAACAGCGCCTGCAGCACCTGCTGGTACACCGCGAAGTCGCTGATGCTCGCCCGCTCGCCGCTGGACAGCCCATGGCCGGGCAGGTCGCAGCTGATGACCGCAAAACCTTGCCCGAGCGCCCACTCGATCACATGCCGATAGAGGCCCATGTGGTCGTAATAGCCATGCAGCAGGAACAGCGTCGCGCTTGGCTGCTCGGGTAGCCAAGCCTGCCCGGCCAACTCGAACCCCGCGGCCTGGAAACCGCCCAGCCAGCTGTGGGCCGACAGGTTCAGGCCATAGAAACGCTGGTAATCCTGCGCTTGAGTCGACAGCGGATGGCGCGCGGTGAACGGCGCCAGGCTGGCACGCAGGCGGTCGGGCTGAAAGTCAGGGGGCATCGGGTACATCCACAGTGAAGCAAGTATTGATCTGGGATATTCAGCTCTGGCCGGCATCGTGGCAAGCTTCGGCCATGCATTACCTGTACTGGCGCTATCGCCGGCAAGCCAGCTCCCATAGGGATATCACCAGGCCTCAGGCCGTTGACAACCTGTGGGGGCTGCCTTGCGGGCGACAGGGCCAGTGAACCCACCACAAAAATACCAGCAGATATCCATGCAAACCCGCCTCGCCAAACCTGCCCTAATGAGCCTCGCCCTGCTGCTCTGCGCCGCCACCCTTTGGCAGGTCTACACCACCTTCCAGGCCCGCTACCTGCGCCCGTTCGACAACCAGGCCACGCTGTTCGACGGCAGCCAGTTGCAGCTCCCCGCCGAGCTGGCCGGCCCGGGCCCGATCCGCGTGGTGCACTTCTGGGACCCGGCCTGCCCGTGCAACGTCGGCAACCAGCAACACCTAGGCGACCTGGTCAGCCAGTTCGCCAAACAGGGCGTGGCCTTCCACGTGCTGCAAAAGCCCGGCAGCCATGGCCAGCTGCCAGCCAACCTCACCGGGCTGCAACCGCTGGGCAGCCTGCCCGGTAGCGAACACCTGCCCGCCTCGCCGGCCGTGGCTATCTGGGATCGGCGAGGTCACTTGGCCTATTTCGGCCCCTACAGCGAAGGCGCTGTCTGCAATGCCAGCAACAGCTTCATCGAACCTATTCTCAAGGCACTGCTCGACGACCGCCAGGTCAGTGCCTCCAATACCCTGGCGGTTGGCTGCTATTGCCCTTGGGCAGGTTGACGCACCCGTGCAGGGTTACCCACCACCGTGGCACCGGCCGGCACATCCCGGGTCACCACGCTGCCGGCACCAACCACCGCGTTATCGCCAATGGTCACACCCGGCAGAATGACCGCCGCACCGCCGATCCACACATTGTTGCCAATGGTCACGGGGCGCCCGCTTTCCAGCCCGCTGCGCCGCACGTCGGGGTCCAGCGGGTGGTCGGCGGCGTAGATCTGCACATTGGGGCCGACCTGGCAGTCATCACCGATAGACACCGGCACCACGTCGAGCATCACGCAATTGAAATTGATGAAGGTGTTGCGGCCGACGCGGATGTTGTAGCCATAGTCGCAGTAGAAGGGTGGGCGGATCACGGTGCCCTCGCCCACATGGCAAAAATGCTCGCGCAGCAAGCCATGACGGGCGTCGTTAAGCAGTTCCACGCTGTTATTGTAGCGGTGCATCCAGTGCTTGCTGGCGATCTGCTCGGCCTGCAATTCAGGGCAGCCAGCGTGGTAGAGCTGGCCGGTAAGCATCTTCTGTTTTTCGCTGAGTGCCATGGAAACACCTTCCTGGGGCAGTGCTCGTTCGCGCATCCACCCAAGGTCGGACCCTTTTTTTTCGTAGATTGCTCAAGGAGTCTGCATGAAGCGCAGCCTGACCCTACTGGCCGTGGTTGTTGCCGTGGCCGCTGGCGCTGGTTACTGGTATGCACAGGGCAAGCTGCCACAGCGTGAAGGCGAAGTGGCGATGGCCGGCCTGCAGGCGCCGGTCAGCGTGCGCTACGACAGCCGCGGGGTGCCGCACCTGCAAGCGCAGAACGAGGCGGACCTGTACCGTGCGCTGGGCTATGTGCATGCCCAGGACCGGCTGTTTCAAATGGAGATCATGCGCCGCCTGGCACGTGGCGAACTGGCCGAGGTGCTGGGCGACAAGCTGCTGCCCACCGACACGCTGTTCCGCAGCCTGCGCATACGCGAGCAAGCCGCCCTGATGGCCAGGCGCCAGGACCCGCAATCGCCGGCCGCCCTGGCTTTGCAAGCCTACCTCGACGGGGTCAACCGCTGGCAGGCCAGCCACCCCAAGCCGGTGGAGTTCGACCTGCTCGGTATCACCCCACGCCCGTTCACCGCCGAAGACACCCTGAGTATCGCCGGCTACCTGGCGTACAGTTTTGCCGCAGCGTTTCGCACCGAACCGGCGCTGACCTACATCCGCGACCAGTTGGGCCCTGACTACCTGAACATTTTCGACCTGGGCTGGCAGCCCGAGGGGGCCCTGGGCAAACCGCTGGCGGCGGCCGACTGGCGCAGCCTCGAAGGCCTGGCCCGGCTCAGCCACGAAGCACTGGGCGATGCCGGCATTCCGCAGTTCGAGGGCAGCAATGCCTGGGCCGTCGCCGGTAGCCGCACACGCAGTGGCAGGCCGTTGCTGGCAGGCGACCCGCACATCAGTTTTGCAGTACCGGCGGTGTGGTACGAGGCCGAACTGTCGGCACCCGGCTTCAACCTGTACGGCTACTTTCAGGCGCTCAACCCGTTCGCCCTGCTCGGCCACAACCGCGACTTCGGCTGGAGCCTGACCATGTTCCAGAACGATGATGTCGACCTGATCGCCGAACGCACCAACCCGGCCGACAGCAACCAGGTCATGGTCGATGGCCGGTGGCACACACTGGAAACCACCCAGCAGCAGATTGCGGTAAAGGGTGAAGCGCCAGTCACCCTCAACCTGCGTCGCTCGCCCCATGGCCCCATCGTCAACGATGTACTGGGCAATATCGCCGGCACCACGCCAGTAGCCCTGTGGTGGGCGTTTCTCGAAACCGAAAACCCGATCCTCGAGGGTTTCTACCAGCTCAACCGCGCCGACTCCCTGGGCAAGATGCGCGAAGCCACAGCCAAGGTCCATGCGCCGGGGCTGAACTTTGTCTGGGCCAACGCCCGCGGTGATATCGGCTGGTGGGCGGCAGCGAAGTTGCCGATACGCCCAGCCGGCGTCGACCCGGCGTTCATCCTCGACGGCGCCAGCAGCCAGGCCGACAAGCTCGGTTTCTACCCCTTCAGCGCCAACCCGCAGCAGGAGAACCCGGCCCGCGGCTATATCGTCTCGGCCAATTACCAACCACCGGCGGCGGTGCCGATACCGGGGTACTACAACCTGCCCGATCGTGGCCGCCAGCTCGATCGCCAGCTGGCCAACCCTGAGGTGAAGTGGGACACCCAGAACAGCCAGGCGCTACAGCTGGACACCACCAGCGGCTATGGCCCGCGCACGCTGGCCCCGCTGCTGGCGACCCTGCGCGCCATAGCCGAAGGTGATGAGGAAAAGGAACTGGTGGAACAACTGGCCGCCTGGGCGGGCGATTACCCGCTGGACTCGACCAGCGCCACCCTGTTCAACCAGTTCCTTTACGAGCTGGCCTACTCGGCCCTGCATGATGAACTGGGCGATACCTGGTTCCCGGTACTGATCAGTACCCGCGCCATCGACGCGGCCTTGCCACGGCTGGCGGCGGATGCCGATTCGCCCTGGTGGAATACCCGGGGTGGCAGCCAGCGCACCGACAGGACCCAAGTGGTGCGTACGGCATGGCACAACAGCCTGAAGCACCTGCGCGACACCCTGGGCGACGACCCGTCGCGCTGGCAGTGGGGCAAGGCCCATACCTTGACCCACAACCACCCCCTGGGGGTGAAAAAGCCGCTGAACCTGCTGTTCAACGTTGGGCCATTCGCCGCCCCCGGTACACATGAAGTACCGAACAACCTGTCGGCGAAAATCGGCCCGGCGCCATGGCCGGTCACCTACGGCCCCTCGACGCGGCGGCTGATCGACTTTGCCGATGCCGGGCAGGCGCTGACCAGCAACCCGGTAGGGCAGAGTGGCGTGCCCTTCGACCGGCATTACGCAGACCAGGCCGAGGGGTATGTGCAAGGGCGGTATCAGAAGGCGCAGATGGGGGTGATTCCGGCGCAGAGCACGCTCAGGCTGGTGCCGGCGCAGTGATTGCTCTGGTTGGTATGTCGCTTTGAGATTGCCGGGGCTGCTTTGCAGCCCATCGCGACACAAGGCCGCTCCTACAAGATGGCGCTTTGGTAGGGGCGCTGCGGCCGGAAGCAAAAACGCCGACACATGGGGGTCGGCGTTTTTTCGTTGACTGCTGGCGGATCAGAACGCCGGCAGTACGGCGCCCTGGTACTTCTTGGCGATGAATTCCTTCACTTGCGGGCTGGTCAGGGCCTTGGCCAGTTTCTGCATGGCATCACTGTCCTTGTTGTCCGGGCGCGCGACCAGGAAGTTCACGTACGGCGAGTCGGCACCTTCGATCACCAGCGCATCCTTGGCCGGGTTCAAGCCGGCTTCGAGGGCGTAGTTGGTGTTGATCATGTCCAGGTCCACCTGGTCCAGCACGCGTGGCAGCATGGCCGACTCAAGCTCGCGGAACTTCAGGTTCTTCGGGTTCTCGGCAATGTCCTTGGGGGTGGCCAGGGCGTTCTTCGGGTCCTTCAGGGTGATCAGGCCGGCCTTCTGCAGCAGGATCAGAGCACGCCCGCTGTTGCTCCCTTCGTTCGGAATGGCAACGGTGGCGCCCTCTTTCAGCTCGCTCAGGCTCTTGACCTTCTTCGAATAGCCACCGAACGGCTCGACGTGCACGCCCACCACGGTTACCAGGTGGGTGCCCTTGCCTTCGTTGAAGCTCTTCAGGTAAGGCAGCGTCTGGAAGTAGTTGGCGTCCAGGCGCTTCTGGTCCACCTGCACGTTCGGCTGCACGTAGTCGGTGAAGACCTTGATCTGCAAGTCCACCCCTTCTTTGGCCAGGGTAGGCTTGATCAGCTCGAGGATTTCGGCGTGCGGTACCGGGGTAGCGGCAACCACCAGTTTCTCGGCAGCGGCGGCCAGGCCGGAAAACGCGAGGGCGGCGGCCAGGGCGGTGGTCAGCAGGGTCTTCTTCATGGTGGTCCTTATTCTGAATCTGGGCCATCGGCGATGGCGAATCGGCTGCCCAACCGCTTCACCAGTGGGCGTGAAGCGGACAATACCTAGAATTTTTATTCCGTAACAATATCTTTTATTTCGCTAGTTATTCCAAAAAATACAGTCACTACGGGTTTTGCTTATGAGCCATGGCTAGCCAGGGGTCTTGGCAGGTCGAGGTCATGGGGCAACAGCTCGTCGCTATCATTTACCAGCAGGGCAAAGTGAATGACATTCTCCAGCTCGCGGGTATTGCCCGGCCACGGGTGGGCTTCCAGCACCTGCTGCGCGGCCTCGCTCACCAGGGGCACCGGGCGCTGCAGCCGGGCACTGTAGATACCCACGAAATACTCGGCCAACGGCAGGATATCGCCTGGCCGCTCGCGCAAGGGCGGCAGCTCCAGCGCGCCTTCATGCAGGTAGTGGTAGAGCCGCTCGTGGAAGCGACCGGCACGCACCACCCGAGCCAAGTCGATACTGCTGGCGGCTACCAGCCGTACATCCACCGGCTGTGGCTGTTGCGCCCCAACACGCATCACCTCACGGTTCTCCAGCGCTGCCAGCAGCTTGCCCTGGATGGCCAGCGGCAAGTCGGCGATTTCGTCCAGGTAAAGCGTGCCGCCGTTGGCCGAGCCAAACCAGCCGGCGCGGCTGCTGGCCGTACCGCCATGGCTGCCAGCGCTATAGCCGAACAACTCGGCGTCGGCATAGGTCGGGCTGATGGCCGCGCAGTTGACCGACACGAACAGCCCGCTACGGTCGCTGGTACGGTGGATTTGCCGCGCCAGCAGCTCCTTGCCGGTACCGGTCTCGCCACGGATCAGCACCGGCAAGGGTTGCGGCGCCAGGAGCTCAAGCTCATCGCGCAGCCGCTGCGAGCGTGGGTCGATGAACACCAATGCCTTGGCACGGATGCTCAAGGGGCTTTTGTCCAGTTCAGGAAAGGTCAGCAGCGGCTGGCCAAACGGGTTTTGAAAAGTCATGAAGAAACTCCCGCCCCAGGCCTGAGGTGGCCGGGCGTACAGGGGCCAATCAGGCGCGGCGCAGTGCGCGCTGCTCGACCCGGCTTTGCAAGCGATACAAGTAGGCGAAGCCTTGTTCCCAGCGCTCATGCCCGGACTTGACGTTGATGTGCCCGGCGTTGCTCAGCAACCCCGCTTCGGCACCCCAGGCCTGGGCCAGGTATAACGCCCGCGGCACGCTCACGGCAGGGTCGTTGTCCGAGCTGACAACCTGGCTGGGAAATGGCAACACCCCGAGCGGAATCGGCGCAAAGTTGCGCAGGGCCGACGCACAGGCGGGCCGCTCGACGTCCGCAGGCGCCACCAGCAACGCCCCCCTCACCCGCCGCAGCAACGCCGGGCTGGCCTGCGCGGCCCAATGGGCGACGGTGATGCAGCCTAGGCTATGGGCGATCAGGATGACTGGCGAGGGCTCGGCGGCAATCGCCTGTTCCAGCGCCTGCACCCAGTCCTGGCGTTGCGGGGTCAACCAGTCATGCTGCTCGACCCGCGCGCTGTTGGGCAGGGTGCGCTGCCAGTGGCTTTGCCAGTGGTTGTCTGGCGATCCTTGCCAGCCCGGCACAATCAGGTATCGAATCGACTCATTGCGCATGGGACGCCTCCAGTAAGTTTGCGTGCTTGGAGGCCAGTATAAAGACGGGGTTATATTCGTAAAGGAATAAGAAGCTATTTATTAATAACCAAAATACCAGTATTGGCGTTGCGTTGCGGTGGGCTGCAAAGCAGCCGCGGCAATCTCACAGGTACAAAAAAGCCCGGGACCAACCCCGGGCTTTGCATCAGCCACCGCGACTCAGATATCCGCCACCTTCTCCCAAACCTTCGGCCGGAAGAACAGCGTCTCCCCACGCGCCAGGCCGGTCAGGCTATCGTGGTCCTTGACCACTTCGGCTTCGATCAACTCGCTCTGCCCTTCCACCTTCAGGGTCACCCGGGTAGTCGCGCCCAACGGCCGAATGTCGCGCACTTCGGCCGCATGGTGGCCTTCGGTTTCATGGCGCGACAAAGACACCTCGTGCGGCCGGAACAGCACATGGTGCCCTTCGCTCAACGCCAGGCGGTTGGAGTCACCGAGGAAGTGGTAGACGAAATCGTTGGCCGGTTGCTCATACACCTCGCCCGGCGAACCGATCTGCTCGATCACGCCTTTGTTCATCACCACGATGCGGTCTGCCACCTCCATGGCTTCTTCCTGGTCGTGGGTGACGAATACCGAGGTCAGGTTGATGTCCTCGTGCAGCCGCGCCAGCCAGCGGCGCAGCTCTTTGCGCACCTTGGCATCCAGCGCACCGAACGGCTCATCCAGCAGCAGCACCTTGGGCTCCACCGCCAATGCCCGGGCCAGGGCGATGCGCTGGCGCTGGCCACCCGACAACTGCTCAGGGTAGCGGTCGGACAACCAGTCCAGTTGCACCATGTTCAGCAGCTCATGCACTTTCTCGGCGATCCTGCTTTCGCTGGGGCGCTCGCCTTTGGGCTTCATGCGCAGGCCGAACGCCACGTTGTCGAACACGCTCATGTGGCGGAACAGTGCATAGTGCTGGAACACGAACCCCACGTTGCGGTCGCGCACGTCGCGGCCCGACACGTCCTCGCCATGGAACACGATGTTGCCCTGGTCCGGGGTTTCCAGGCCGGCGATGATGCGCAGCAGGGTGGTCTTGCCGCAGCCGGACGGGCCGAGCAAGGCCACCAGCTCGCCGCTGTTGATGTCCAGGGTGATGTTGTCCAGGGCCTGGAAGCTGTTGAAGCGCTTGCTGACGTTACGAACTTCGATCGACATGAGTCATTCCTCCGCGGCGCCGTGGCGCAGGCGGTTAATACGGTTCTCGCTCCACTGCTTGAGCAGCAGGATGAAGAGCGCCAGGATCAGCAACAGGCTGGCCACGCTGAAGGCTGCGACGTGGTTGTACTCGTTGTAGAGAATTTCCACGTGCAGCGGCAGGGTGTTGGTCACGCCACGAATGTGGCCGGACACCACCGACACCGCGCCAAACTCGCCCATGGCCCGCGCAGTACACAGCACCACGCCGTAGATCAGCCCCCACTTGATGTTCGGCAGGGTCACGTGCCAGAACATCTGCCAGCCGTTGGCGCCGAGCAGCCGCGCGGCCTCCTCCTCTTGCGTGCCCTGCTCCTGCATCAGCGGGATCAGCTCACGGGCCACGAACGGTACGGTGACGAAAATGGTCGCCAGGACGATGCCCGGCAGGGCGAAGACGATCTGGATATCGTGGTCTTGCAGCCACGGCCCGAACAGGCCCTGCGCGCCGAACATCAGCACGTAGACCAGGCCGGCGATCACCGGCGACACCGAGAACGGCAAGTCGATCAGGGTGACCAGGATGCTCTTGCCGCGGAAGGTGTACTTGCTCACGCACCAGGCGGCGCTTACCCCGAACACCAGGTTCAGCGGCACCGAGATGGCCACGGCGAGCAGGGTCAGTTTCAGCGCCGACAAGGCGTCGGGTTCGAGGATCGCCTCGAAGAAGGTGCCAAAACCGTTCTTCAGCGCCTGCGATACCACAATGACCAGGGGCAGCAGCAAAAACAGCACGAACACCAGCCAACCAAGGCCGATCAGGATACGCCGCGAAGTGGCGCTGCCACGGCGGGCGGCGTTGGCGGCCGCGCTTGCACTCAGGGATGAACTGGACATGCCGGCCTCCTTCAAGGGGTTTCGATACGGCGCTGCAGCAGGTTGATCAGCAGCAGCAGGATGAAGGAAACCACCAGCATCAGCACGCCAATGGCGGTGGCCCCGGTGTAGTCGTACTGGTCGAGCTTGACCATGATCAGCAGCGGCAGGATCTCGGTCTTCATTGGCATGTTGCCAGCAATGAAAATCACCGAACCGTACTCGCCCACGCCACGGGCGAAGGCCAGGGCAAAGCCGGTCAGCCAGGCGGGCAGCAGGGCCGGCGCCAGGATGTGGCGGAACACCTGCAGCGGCTTGGCACCCAGGCAGGCCGCAGCCTCTTCCACTTCACGCGGGATGTCGGCCAGAACCGGCTGCACGGTGCGGACCACGAACGGCAGGGTGACGAACGTCAGCGCCAGGGTGATGCCCAGTGGGGTGTAGGCGATCTTGAAGCCCAGGTCGGTGGCGAACTGACCGACCCAGCCCTGGGGGGCGTAAAGCGCGGTCAGGGCAATACCGGCAACGGCCGTGGGCAGGGCGAACGGCAGGTCGATCATCGCATCGATGACCTTACGCCCCGGGAAGGTGTAGCGCACCAGCACCCAGGCCAGCAGGGTGCCAATCACACCATTGATGATGGCCGCGAACAGGGCAGTGCCGAAACTCAGTTTGAGCGCGGCGATTACCCGCGGCGCACTGATGATGTTCCAGAACTGCTCGAAGGTCAGCTGCGAGGCATGGATGAACATGGCCGCCAGCGGTATCAGCACGATCAGGCTGAGGTACACCAAGGTGTAGCCCAGCGTCAGCCCGAAGCCGGGTATGACGGGGGAAATGCGGCGTGACATAAATATCCCTGGTTGAATGCACTCGGCCCAGTATCGATCCGGGGCCGGTACAGGCTTTTGAAGCGAGGTCCTTGTGGGAGCGGGCATGCCCGCGAACACCGGCGTAGCCGGTGCCGGCCACCGCGCTGGATTCTTCGCGGGCACGCCCGCTCCCACAGAGACCGCGTCGCCGTTACTGTGCCTGATAGATCTGGTCGAACACACCGCCATCATTGAAGAATTTCGGTTGTGCAGTCTTCCAGCCACCAAAGTCCTTGTCGATGGTCACCAGGTCCAGTTTCGGGAACTGCTTGCCAAACTCGGCCGCGACCTTTTCATCACGCGGGCGGTAGAAGTTCTCGGCGGCAATTTTTTGCCCGGCTGGGCTGTACAGGTGTTTGAGGTATTCGGTGGCAATCTCGGTATTGCCTTTCTTCTCGGCGTTCTTGTCCACCACCGCCACCGGCGGCTCGGCAAGAATCGACAGCGACGGCACGACGATCTCGAACTTGTCGGCACCGCCGTCTTCCTTCAGTGCCAGGAACGCTTCGTTTTCCCAGGCCAACAACACATCGCCCTGGCCATTGTTGACGAAGGTGATGGTAGAGCCGCGCGCGCCGGTATCCAGCACCGGTACGTGCTTGAACAGTTCCTGCACGTAGGCCTTGGCCTTGTCTTCACTGCCGCCGGCCTTCAGGCCGTAAGCCCAGGCGGCAAGGAAGTTCCAGCGTGCGCCGCCAGATGTTTTCGGGTTGGGGGTAATCACCGACACGTCGTTCTTGATCAGGTCGCCCCAGTCCTTGATGCCTTTCGGGTTGCCCTTGCGCACCAGGAACACGATGGTCGAGGTATAGGGGGTGCTGGCGTCCGGCAGGCGGCTTTGCCAGTTCTCCGGCAAGCTCTTGCCCAGCTTGGCGATTTCGTCGATATCACCGGCCAGCGCCAGGGTCACCACGTCAGCGCGCAGGCCGTCGATCACCGCCCGGCCCTGCTTGCCCGAGCCACCGTGGGATTGCTGGATCTTCACCGTGTCGCCCGGGTGCGCCTGCTGCCAATGCTGGATGAACTCGGCGTTGTATTGCTGGTACAGCTCACGGGTGGGGTCGTATGACACGTTCAGCAGTTCGTAATCCTTGGCGATGGCGGAACCGGCAAAAACGGCACTGGCCAGGGCGGCGAGCGCATAACGGCGGATGGACATGGTGAAGCTCCCGATGGCACTTGTTCTAGTTTTGAAAGGGTGTGGGCTCAGCCGGCCTTGTTTCCCGGCTGTTGCAGACGGAACTTCTCCTTGCGCTCGATCTGCACGACCTGGGCGTTATGCACCGTGATCTCCACCGCGCCAAAGCGCAGGTCGCGCAGGGCGTTCTGGATCTCCCGCAAAAGGCTGGCTTCGTCCTGACCATCGATATTACGCAGCGGTGCACTCATGCTCGTTCTCCTTGGCGTGAGATGCCGGGCGGGGATTTGAAGGGGTATTGCCTGGCTTGAGGGCAATAGTAGCGAGGGGCTTTTATTCTTAAAAATACTATTTAAGAATTTTTATATAACCGTTTTATTTTTCTGGTTCGAGGGCCCTATCGCCGGCAAGCCGGCTCCCACAGGCGTGTCACTGCCTCTCAGTTTTGTGAGGCCCCTGTGGGAGCTGGCTTGCCGGCGATAGAGCCTTGAGCCTTCAGTTTTGCTTCTGTGGCTCGCGGATTTTGTACCAGGCCACGTACAAGGCCGGCAGGAACAGCAGCGTCAGCAGCGTTGCACTGATGATGCCGCCAATCATGGCGTAGGCCATCGGCCCCCAGAACACTTCACGTGCAATCGGGATCATGCCCAGGCTCGCTGCGGCTGCCGTCAGCAGGATCGGCCGGCGACGGTGGTTGGTGGCCTCCACCACCGCGTCCCAAGGGGCATAGCCCTGCGCCTCGAACTCATCGATCTGGGTAACCAGAATCACCGAGTTGCGGATGATGATACCGACCAGCGCCAGGATGCCGAGAATCGCCACGAAGCCCATCGGCGTACCGGTAGGCACCAGCGCCAGCACCACGCCGATCAGCCCCAGTGGCGCCACGCTGATTACCAGGAACAGCTTCTGCACGCTGTGCAGCTGGATCATCAGGAACGTGGCCATGAGGAACAGCATCAGCGGGATGACCTTGGCGATCGGCCCTTGGGCCTTGCCACTCTCCTCCACGGTACCGCCCGTGGCCACTTCGTAGCCTACCGGCAGTTTGCTGGCGAACTCGTCGATTTTCGGCTTCAGTTGCGCCACCAGGTCGGTGGGTTGAATGTCGCCGTTGACCGAGGCCTTGATGGTGATGGTTGGCTTGCGGTCACGCCGCCATACCAGCGGCTGCTCCAGCTCGTAGCGCACGGTGGCAAACGACAGCAGCGGAATCGAGGTGCCGTTGGAGGTCAGGATCTGCAGGTTCTGCAGGGTATCGGGCGAACCACGCTCGCTGTCCTCGGCACGCGCGACCACGTCGATCAGGTAGATGCTGTCGTTGACCTGGGTGATCTGCACACCGCTGACGATGCTGTTCATCACGTTGGCCACATCTTCCGACGACAGCCCCAGCTGGCGCGCCTTGTCCTGGGCAATGTCCACGCGCAGTACTTTGCCAGGCTCGTTCCAGTCGTAGATCATCTCGCCTATGTTGCGGTTCTGGTTGAGCAAGGTCGCCAGGTCGATGGCGTGCTTGCGCACCTCGTCGATACTGGTGCCGCTGACCCGGTACTGGATCGGCCGCCCCACCGGCGGGCCCATTTCCAGCGATTGCACGTTGGTGCCGATGCCGACGAACTCTTCACGCAGGATTTTCTGCAAACGCTCGATCATGCCCTGGCGCTCTTCCAGGCCCTTGCTGACAATCACCAGCTGGGCGTAATACGGGTTTTGCAACTGCTGGTCGAGCGGCAGGTAGAACCGCACGGCGCCCTGGCCGATGTAGGTGCTCCAGTGCACCAGGTCCGGGTCGTCCTTCAGGCGCGCTTCGAAGCGGTCGACCACCTTGCGCGTCTCCTCGATCGAAGCGTTCTGCGGCAGGTTCAGGTCGACCAGGATCTCCGGGCGGTCCGACGCGGGGAAGAACTGGTTCTGCACGAAGCGCATGCTGAACAGCGCCAGGGCAAACAGCAGGATGGTACCGATGATGGTCAGCCAGCGATGGCGCATGCACCACAGCAGCCCACCCTCGAACGCCCTGGCCACGCGCCCAGGCTTGGCTTCGTGAGCCTTGACCTTGCTGCTGCTCAGGATGTGCACCCCCAGCACCGGGGCGAAGAACACCGCCACCACCCAGGACACCAGCAAGGCCACGGCGATTACCGCGAACAGGGTGAAGGTGTACTCGCCTGCAGAACTGGCGTTAAGGCCGATCGGCACGAAGCCGGCCACCGTGACCAGGGTACCGGTAAGCATCGGGAAGGCCGTGGAGGTGTAGGCGAACGTGGCCGCCTGCTCCTTGCTGTCGCCCATTTCCAGCCGGGTGACCATGACCTCCACGGTGATCATCGCATCGTCCACCAGCAAGCCCAGGGCAATGATCAGCGCGCCCAGCGAAATCCGCTGCATGGTGATACCGCTGTATTCCATGAACACGAACACCATCGCCAGCACCAAGGGTATCGAGCAGGCCACCACCAGCCCCGCGCGCATGCCTAGGCTGACAAAGCTTACCGCCAGCACGATCACCACCGCTTCGAACAACGCACTGGTGAAGCCGCCAACCGCCTTCTTGACGACCACGGCCTGGTCCGACACGGTATGCACGCCAACGCCTATCGGCAGGTCCTGGGTTACCTGGTCCATGCGTTTTTTCAGTGCGGCGCCGAACGCCTGCACGTTGCCGCCGGCCTTCATGCCAATGGCCAGACCAATGGCGGTCTGGCCGTTGTAGCGGAACATCGGTGAAGGCGGGTCGACATAACCGCGCTCGATAGCGGCGATATCGGCCAGGCGGAAGAAGCGGTCATTGATCTTCAGGTTGACGGTTTGCAGGTCCTTTTCCGAGGCAAACTGCCCGGAGGTTCGCACCGAGATGCGCTCTGGTCCGGCCTCTATCACCCCCGCCGGGGTGACCGCGTTCTGCGCTTGCAGGGCCTGCATCACCTGGCGCTGGTCAATGCCCAGGGCGGCCAGCTTGCGGGTGGAGAAGTTCAGGTACAGCACTTCATCCTGGGTGCCGATGAACTCGATCTTGCCGATATTGGGTACATCGCGCACTTCTGCACGGGCCTGCTCCACATAGTCACGCAGCTGGCGCAGGGTAAGGCCGTCGGCGGTGAAGGCATAGATCGAACCGAACACATCGCCGAACTCGTCGTTGAACCCAGGCCCCTGGATGCCAGCAGGGAACTGGCCACGGATGTCCTGGATCTTCTTGCGCACCTGATACCAGATTTGCGGGATATCCTCGGCCTTGGTGGTATCACGCAGGTACACGTAGACCGTGGATTCGCCCGGCCGGGTGTAGCTCTTGGTGTAGTCGAGCGAGTCGAGTTCTTCGAGCTTTTTCTCGATACGGTCGGTGACCTGGTACAGGGTCTCGTCCTGGGTCGCACCGGGCCATCGGGTCTGGATGACCATGGTCTTGATGGTGAACGACGGGTCTTCTTCACGGCCCAGGTTGAAGTAGGAAAAAATCCCCATCAACAGGGCAACGAACATCAGGTACCAGACGAACGATTGATGCTTGAGTGCCCAGTCGGACAGGTTGAAGCTTCCTTTCATTGCGCATCCTCGTCGAAAGCGACCTTCTGGCCAGGCTTGAGGCTGTTCACGCCCGCAGTCACCACACGTTCACCAGGCTGCACGCCAGAGGCCACGACGATGCTGTCGGAAGTACGGTCGATCAGGGTCACGTCACGGGTGCCGACCGTTTTCTGCCGGGTGTCGATGACCCACACCTGGGTCTTGCCGTCGCGTTCGAGCAAGGCACTCAAGGGCAGCTCGCTGCGCGGCGACACTTGCGAGGTCAGCGTCACACTGACCGCGGTGCCCAGGTGGAAGGCTGCCGGGGTGTTTGCCAAGGTCAGGCGCGCACGGCGGGTACGGGTCGTGGGGTCGGCCTGCGGCTCCAGCTCGCGCAGGGTAGCGGTGGTGTTGATGGTCGGGTCGAGTTGCGAAGCGACGGTGAAGGTCAGCCCTTTGTCCAGTTGCTCTGCCAGGCTGATCGGCAAGTCGATCACCGCCTCCTTCACATCAGGCCGGGCCAGGGTCACCACGGCCTGCCCGGCGGTGACCGTCTGCCCGGCCTCGGCCTGCCAGGCCGTGATGACCGCTGCATGGTCGCTACGCAGTGTGCTGTAGCCGAGCTGGTCACGGGCCTGGCTGACAGAGGCGCGCGCCTGCTCCAGCGTCGCGCTGGTGGTTTTCAGGTTGGTCTGGGCGACATCCAGCTGCGCCTGGGCACCCACCCCACGGTCGTACAGCTGTTGCTGGCGACGGGCATCGGCCTGGGCATTGATCCATTGCGCCTGCACCCTGGCCAGGTCGCCTTCGGCGGCACGCAGTTGGTTCTGCTGGTCGGTGGGGTCGAGGGTGGCCAAGGTATCGCCCGGCTTGACCTGGGCTCCCACGTCCAGCCAACGCCGGGCAATGCGCCCGGCTACGCGGAAGCCCAAGGTGCTCTCGAAGCGTGCCTCGATATTGCCAGCGAAGCGGCCCAGTTGCGTCTGCACCTGCGGCTCGACCTTCACCGACAGCACCGGCCGGATCGGCTCTGGGGCTTGCTCGTCACCCTCGCAGGCAGCCAGCAGCATGCCGGCTGACAGTATCAGCAGCAGCCGTGTCATAGCTCACCCCCTGGGCGTTTGGCATCCACCTTCTCCACCTGCATGCCGGGGTGCAACAGCTGGCTGCCGTTGACCACCACGGTTTCGCCCGCCTGCAAGCCGCTGGCGATGACCACCTTGCCAGTCAGGTAGCGGCCGACTTCGACCTTGCGCAGTTCGACCTTGTCACCCTCACCCACTACCCACACGGCAGGTGCGTGCAGGGCCTTGGTCAAGGCCGACCACGGCAGCTCGATGCTCGGCCGCCCCACGGTACTGGTGCTGGCCGTCACCGGCGCGCCCAGCTGCATTTCGGCGGGTACATCCTTCAGGGCCACCTTGACCTGTACCGTGCCGCTTTGCGCCGACACGGTGGGCGTGATTTCGCGGATCACGCCGCGCGCCTGGACCTTGGGGTCGTCCAGCAGGCGGACGAGTATTTCGGCGTTGCCGGGCGGTGCCACCAGCAAGGATTCGTACACATTGAACACGGCATCGCGGTCGCCATCGACGGCCAGGCTGAAGATCGGCATGGTCGCCTGCACCACCTGGCCTACTTCGGCCTGCCGCGCGGTGATCACCCCGGCGGCGTCGGAGACCAGCGCGGTGTAGCCGAGTTGTTCATTGGCACTGGCCAGTTGCGCCTGGGCCGCCTTGAGCGCGCTCTGGTTGCTGCGCAGCGCCGCTTCGGCGGCATCGTATTCGCTTTTGCTGGTGTAGCCCTTGGGCAGCAGTTTTTGCTGGCGCACGAAGGCCGCGCGGGTCTGGGTGACCCGCGCCTGCGCGGCAAACACCTCGGCCTTGGCCGAATTCACGTTGTTCTGCAGGTCTTTCGGGTCCAGGCGTGCGAGCACCTGGTTGGCCTTGACGTGGTCACCCACATCGACGCTGCGCGAAATGATCTTGCCCCCCACACGGAACGACAGGTCCGTCTGCACCCGCGCCTGTACATCGCCGGTCAGGGTGACCCTGGCGGCGAAATCGGTGGGTTGAACCTGCTGCACGCCCACCCGCGGCAATGTTTCAGGCACCTCTTCCTTGCTACACCCGGCGAGCATGCACAGCAGCCCCAGGCAAACGACCGACAGCGGACGTATCAACGTCATGCAGGCTCCTTGCTTGCGCACAAATGGTTTGTGGGATGCGACTGTCAGCGTAGTTCAGGGTTCGATAAACATCACTGACGGGGGTCAGTTCGGCAGTTTCGGCGCTTGCGCCGGCCTCTTCGCGGGCACGCCCGCTCCCACCGGGTAAGCGCAAGTCTCAGGGCCTGCGCTTTTCCTGTGGGAGCGGGCAAGCCCGCGAAAGGGCCGGCACAGCCAAGCACGTGCTTCAGTTATATCCGGAAACCACCAACCACCCGGCCACCCCGCTTCAGCCACTACTTTCAAAGGGAGGTTCAACTTCAAGGAAGATCACAATGCCGTTAGCCGAATCCCATCTGCTGCGCCGTGGGCGCTTTTCCGAGCCAGGCAGCTTTACATGCTGACCACCAAAACACACCTGCGGCGGCCACTGTTCAATGACTTCGTCCACGCTCGCCTGGTGGTCAGACACCTGCGGGTATCCGATGGCATCGAGGACTGCCGGTCATTGGCCTGGGTAGTGATGCCGGACCATCTGCATTGGTTGATCGAACTGAAGGAAGTGGCATTGGCGACACTGATGCGCAAGTTCAAATCCCGCACAGCCATTGCCTTGCGCAAGGCAGGTGTCAGGCACAAGCCGATATGGCAACCGGGGTACCACGACCATGCACTGCGGCGGGAAGAGAATGTGGTGCATGTGGCCCGGTACATCGTTGCCAATCCCTTGAGGGCAGGCTTGGTCCGGAGTGTCAGGGATTATCCACACTGGGATGCGGTATGGCTTTGAATCGGTGCTGGGGCCTTCGCGGGCTTGCCCGCTCCTACAGGTACAGCGCAGTCTCAAGGCCTG
Organism: Pseudomonas sp. UBA6699; assembly: GCF_002454615.1. Lineage (NCBI taxonomy): Bacteria > Pseudomonadati > Pseudomonadota > Gammaproteobacteria > Pseudomonadales > Pseudomonadaceae > Pseudomonas > Pseudomonas sp. UBA6699. The sequence goes on along the minus strand of NZ_DKJF01000120.1, from coordinate 10,485 downwards.
CGCTGTACCTGTGGGAGCGGGCGTGCCCGCGAAAAGGCCGGATCAGGCCGAAGCCGCCACTTGCGTCGGGCGCTTGACCTGCGGCTGTGAAGCGTTCGCTGCTGCACCCTCTTCGATCGCCTGCTGAATCGCCCGGCGGCGGTTCTCTTCGGCACGGCGGCTGAAGAACCAGACAAAGAAGGTCACCAGCGACACCGACAGCAGAATCAGGCTGGCCACGGCGTTGATCTCGGGCTTCACACCCAGGCGCACCGCCGAGAACACTTCCATCGGCAAGGTGGTCGAGCCAGGCCCGGAAACGAAGCTGGCCAATACCAGGTCGTCCAGCGACAGCGCGAACGACATCATGCCCCCCGCCGCCAGCGATGGCGCGATCATCGGGATGGTGATCAGGAAGAACACCTTCCAAGGCTTGGCACCCAGGTCCATCGCCGCTTCCTCGATCGACAAGTCCAGCTCACGCAGGCGCGCCGACACCACCACCGCCACATACGCGGCGCAGAACGTGGTATGGGCGATCCAGATGGTGACGATGCCGCGCTCCTGCGGCCAGCCGATCATTTGCGCCATGGCCACGAACAGCAGCAACAGCGACAGGCCGGTGATCACCTCGGGCATTACCAACGGTGCGGTGACCAGGCCGCCGAACAGCGTGCGGCCCTTGAAGCGGGTGACGCGGGTCAGCACGAACGCGGCCAGGGTACCCAGCGCCACCGCTGCCACCGCCGTGTAGCAGGCAATTTCCAGCGAGCGCATCACCGAACCCATCAGTTGGGTGTTGTCGAGCAGGCCGACATACCACTTCACCGACCAGCCGCCCCACACCGTCACCAGCTTGGAGGCGTTGAACGAGTAGATCACCAGGATCAGCATCGGCAGGTAGATGAACAGCAAGCCCAGCACCAGCATCAGCTTGGAGAAACTGAAGCGTTTCATGCGCGGCCCTCCATCTCTTTGGCCTGGCTACGGTTGAACAGCAGGATGGGCACGATCAGGATCGCCAGCATCACTACCGCCAGGGCAGAGGCCACCGGCCAGTCACGGTTGTTGAAGAACTCTTGCCACAGCACCTTGCCGATCATCAGGGTTTCAGGGCCGCCGAGCAGCTCGGGGATGACGAACTCGCCCACCACCGGGATGAACACCAGCATGCAGCCAGCGATGATGCCGTTCTTCGACAGCGGCACGGTGATCTTCCAGAAGCTGTTGAAGGTACTCGAACCCAGGTCCGAAGCGGCCTCCAGCAGCGACGGGTCGTGCTTTACCAGGTTGGCGAACAGCGGCAGGATCATGAACGGCAGGTACGAATAGACCACGCCGATGTACACCGCCAGGTTGGTGTTGAGGATCTGCAACGGCTGGTCGATCAGCCCCGTCCACATCAGGAAGCCATTGAGCAGCCCGTTGTTGCTGAGAATGCCCATCCAGGCGTAGACGCGGATCAGGATCGCCGTCCAGGTCGGCATCATGATCAGCAACAGCAGGACCGTCTGCGTTTCCTTCTTGGCGTTGGCAATGGCGTAGGCCATCGGGTAGCCGATCAGCAGGCACAGCAGGGTGCTGAAGAACGCCATCTTCAGCGAACCCAGGTAGGCGGAAATATACAGCTCATCCTCGGTCAGCAAGCCGTAGTTGGCCAGGTTCAGGACCAGCTGGATCTTGTCTTCGACGTAGGTGTAGATCTCGGTGTACGGCGGGATCGCCACGTCGGCTTCGGCGAAGCTGATCTTCAGCACGATGAAGAACGGCAGCATGAAGAACAGGAACAGCCAGATGAACGGCACGCCGATCACCAGGTGCCGCCCCTCCGGGGTTATGCGCTGGAAGGCTCGCTTGAGCTTGCGCAGTTTCATGACCGCAGTACCACGCCGCTGTCGTCTTCCCACCACACATACACTTCATCGCCCCAGGTCGGCCGCGCGCCTTGGCGCTCGGCGTTGGCGACGAACGACTGGACCACCTTGCCGCTGGGTAGCTCGACGTAGAACACCGAGTGGCCACCCAGGTAGGCGATATCGTGCACCTTGCCACGCGACCAGTTGTGCTCGAACTCCGGCTGCTTGGTGGTCACCAGCAGTTTCTCCGGGCGCAGGGCATAGGTGATGTGCTTGTCTTCCACCGAGGTGGTGATGCCGTGGCCAACGTAGATCTTGCGCTCCAGTTCCGGGCTGGCAATGATCGCGTAGCCCTCGGCGTCATCGACCACATCGCCTTCGAACAGGTTGACGTTGCCGATGAACTCGCACACCAGGCGGCTGGTGGGCGTTTCGTAGATATCGACCGGCGAACCGATCTGGGCAATCCAGCCCAGGTGCATGATGGCGATGCGCTGGGCCATGGTCATGGCCTCTTCCTGGTCGTGGGTCACCATCACGCAGGTCACCCCCACGCGCTCGATGATCTCGACCAGTTCCAGCTGCATCTGCGAGCGCAGTTTCTTGTCCAGCGCGCCCATTGGCTCGTCAAGCAGCAGCAGCTTCGGGCGCTTGGCCAGCGAGCGGGCCAGGGCCACGCGCTGGCGCTGGCCGCCAGACAGCTGGTGCGGCTTGCGCTTGGCGTACTGGGTCATGTGCACCAGCTTCAGCATCTCGGCCACGCGGGCGTCGATCTCGGCCTTGGGCATTTTGTCCTGCTGCAGGCCGAAAGCGATGTTCTGCGCCACGCTCATGTGCGGGAACAAGGCGTACGACTGGAACATCATGTTGATCGGCCGCTCGTACGGCGGCATGTCGGTGATGTCGACGCCATCGAGGTAGATCCGCCCTTCGGTCGGGCGTTCGAAGCCTGCCAGCATGCGCAGCAAGGTGGACTTGCCGGAACCGGAGCCACCGAGCAGGGCGAAGATCTCGCCCTTGCGGATTTCCAGGGACACATCGTCCACGGCTACGGTTTCGTCGAATTTTTTCGTGACCCGGTCGATCTTGACCAGCACCTGCTTGGGTTGCTGGCCACCCTCGAGGGCTTTTTTATAGGCACCGGAGGCAACTGCCATGAGTGAAACTCCCAACAAGATTTTTGTGCCCGCGCGGCCTGCCTGGCAGGCGCCGGCGCGGGTCTGGATTGTTACTTGCCCGACTTGACCTTGGTCCAGCTGCGGGTCATCAGCCGTTGCACCTTGGGTGGCAACTCTGAATTGACGAACATCTTGTCCAGCACTTCCTGCGGTGGGTAAACCGCGGCGTCAGTCCTCACGGCCTGGTCCATCAGGTCGCCAGCCTTGGGGTTCGGGTTGGCGTAACCGACGTAATCACTGACCTGGGCGATAACCTCAGGTTTCAGCAAATAGTTGATGAAGGCATGCGCCTCTTTGACGTTCTTGGCGTCCTTGGGAATCGCCAGTACATCGAACCAGAGGTTGCCGCCTTCCTTGGGAATGGCGTAAGCCAGGTTCACGCCCTTCTTCGCTTCTTCAGCGCGGGCCTTGGCCTGGAACACATCACCCGAGAAGCCCGCCGCGACGCAGATGTCGCCATTGGCCAGGTCGGTGATGTACTTGGACGAATGGAAGTAGGTCACGTAAGGGCGCACGGCCAGCAGCTTCTGTTCGGCCTTGGCGTAATCCTTGGGGTTGGTACTGTTGGGGTTCAGGCCCATGTAGTTGAGCACCGCCGGGAGCATTTCGTCCGCCGAGTCGAGGAAGGCTACCCCGCACTTGGACAGCTTCTTCATGTTCTCGGGCTCGAACAGCACGGCCCACGAGTCGATGGTGTCCACGCCCAGGGCGGCTTTCACCTTGTCGACGTTGTAGCCGATGCCGTTGGTGCCCCACAGGTAGGGCACCGCGTACTGGTTGCCCGGGTCGTTCTTTTCCAGGCGCTTCATCAGCGCCGGGTCGAGGTTCGAATAGTTGGGCAGCAGGCTCTTGTCGAGCTTCTGGAACGCGCCCGCCTTGATCTGCTTGCCGAGGAAATGGTTGGACGGCACGACCACGTCGTAGCCGGTATTACCGGCCAGCAGCTTGCCTTCCAGGGTTTCGTTGGAGTCGAATACATCCTGCACGGGCTTGATGCCCGTGGCTTTCTCGAAGTCCGCGAGTGTGGTCGGGCCGATGTAGTCGGACCAGTTATAGAAGTGCACCGTTGGCGCCGCTTGGACGCTGCATGCCAGCGTCAGGCCCGCGCCGGCCAGCAAGGCCTTGCGGAATACAGAAATAGACAAGTGGGTGGTCCTCACAATCAGTGCCTGGGTAGCGACAATGCTGCCGCACACGCAAAACCGGCGCGCAACTTACCTTCGCAGCTTCGATGCCGCAATGAACAATTGCCTTTCAAAGCCTCTGGGCCGGCATTTACCGGCCCGGAGGTACTGCCATCGGGCTTATTTGCCCGATTTGATCTTGGTCCAGCTGCGGGTGATCACACGCTGTACCGAAGCATCAGGCGCGGCGATCGCGTACAGCTTTTTCTTCACGTCGGCAGGCGGGTAGATGCTCGGGTCGCTGGTGATGTCTTTGTCGACCAACGGGGTCGCGGCCTGGTTACCGTTCGGGAAGCGCACGGCGTTGGTGATTTCAGCCATGATTTCCGGCTGCATCAGGAAGTTCATGAACTGGTAGGCAGCGTCCTTATGCTCGGCATCCTTGGGGATGGCGACCATGTCGTAGAAAGTACCGGCGCCTTCTTTCGGAATCACGTAGTCCACTTTGACCTTGTCGCCGGCTTCATGGGCACGGGCCTTGGACTGCTCCAGGTCACCCGAGTAGCCAACGGCCACGCAGATGTTGCCGTTGGCCATGTCGCCAATGTACTTGGACGAGTGGAAGTAGGTGATCGAAGGGCGGATCTTGAGGAACAGGTCCTCAGCGGCCTTCAGGTCATCTTTCTTGGTGCTGTCGGTCGGCAGGCCCAGGTAGTGCAGCGCGGCCGGCAGCATTTCGGTCGGCGCGTCGAGGAAGCTTACGCCGCAGCTTTTGAGCTTGGCGATGTTCTCTGGCTTGAACACCACGTCCCACGAGTCGATTTTGTCCACACCCAGCGCGGCCTTGACCTTCTCCGGGTTGTAGCCGATGCCGATCGAGCCCCACATGTACGGGAAGGCGTGCTTGTTGCCCTTGTCACTGGCATCGCCCACGGCCTTGAGCAGGTCGGGGTCGAGGTTTTTCCAGTTCGGCAGCTTGGAGCGGTCCAGCTCTTCGTACACACCAGCCTTGATCTGCTTGGCCAGGAAGTTGTTGGACGGCACCACGATGTCGTAGCCCGACTTGCCGGCCAGCAGCTTGGCCTCGAGGGTTTCGTTGCTGTCGAAGACGTCGTACTTGACCTTGATGCCTGTCTGTTTCTCGAACTTGGCGATGGTGTCCGGAGCGATGTAGTCCGACCAGTTGTAGACGTTCAACACCTTGTCTTCAGCCTGAACAGCGGAGGCCATGGCGCCCATCAGGGCGGCGGCCAGCAACGTCTTGCCCATTTTCTTCATGCGTAATGCTCCAGAATTTTTGTTTAGCCTTCCGTTCAGCTGCCAGAACCCACGGTGCAGAGCGTGCGGCGACTGAAACAGTCGCTAGTCTGGCAAGTTACCGGGCCCTGTATCAAGGAAAGCAGGGCCTGGTAACGACTTAATGTCACTTCGCTAGCCTAGCAAACGCTCACCGAATCGCTTCGAGTGTCAGGTCCAGGCATTTGCGCGCCTTTTCTACCAGCTCATCAATCTCTGCATGGCTGATCACCAGCGGCGGCGCGATGATCATGGTGTCACCCACAGCGCGCATGATCAGGCCGTTTTCGAAACAGAAGTTGCGGCAGATCATGCCCACACCCTTGCCTTCGTAACGGCTGCGGGTGGCCTTGTCCTTGACCAGCTCGATCGCGCCGAGCAGGCCCAGGCCGCGTACCTCGCCCACCAGCGGGTGGTCCTGCAGCTCACGCAAACGCTTTTGCAAATACGGTGCCGCTTCCGTGCGCGCCTTCTCGACGATGTGCTCGTCGCGCAGGATGCGCAGGTTTTCCAGGCCTACGGCGGCGGCCACCGGGTGGCCCGAATAGGTGAAACCGTGGTTGAACTCACCCCCTTCGCTGATGACCTTGGCCACGGTGTCCCGCACGATCACCCCGCCCATGGGGATGTACCCGGAGGTCAGGCCCTTGGCGATGGTCATCAGGTCGGGCTGCAGCCCGTAGTAGTCGGAACCGAACCACTCGCCGGTCCGGCCAAAACCGCAGATCACTTCGTCGGCGACGAACAGGATGTCGTAACGGGCCAGAATCTCCTTCACCTTCGGCCAGTAGGTCTCAGGCGGGATGATCACGCCGCCGGCCCCCTGGATGGGCTCGGCGATGAACGCAGCAACGTTGTCCTCGCCGACCTCCAGAATTTTCTGCTCCAGCTGTTCGGCAGCCCACACCCCGAATTCGTCCGCCGTCATGTCGCCGCCTTCGCCGAACCAGTACGGCTGCGGGATGTGCACGATGCCCGGAATCGGCAGGCCACCCTGCTCGTGCATGCCGCTCATGCCACCCAGGCTCGCGCCGGCGACGGTCGAACCGTGGTAACCGTTGATGCGGCTGATGATGGTCTGCTTCTGCGGCTTGCCCTGCAGCGCCCAGTAATGGCGGACCATACGCAGCACCGTGTCGTTGCCTTCGGAGCCGGAGCCGGTGAAGAACACATGGGTCATGCCTTGCGGCGCCACCTCGGTGATCGCCTTGGCCAGCTCCAGCGCCGGCGGGTGGGCGGTCTGGAAGAACAGGTTGTAGTACGGCAGTTCACGCATCTGCTTCTCTGCCGCCTGCACCAGCTCTTCGCGGCCATAGCCAACGGCCACGCACCACAGGCCGGCCATGCCATCGAGAATCTTGTGCCCCTCGCTGTCCCACAAATGCACACCCTGGGCCTTGGTGATGATGCGTGGCCCCTTCTCTTTCAGCTGCTTGTAGTCACTGAAAGGTGCCAGGTGATGCTCCCCGCTCAGGGCTTGCCATTCACGGGTTTGCGGGTTGTTGACGCTCATGGGCTTCTCCGTAGTTCGGCCGCCGCGCACCTGCGGCGCCAGGGTTGATCAGACAGCAAACAGCAGGAACTCACGCTCCCAGGAGCTGATTACACGTTTGAAGTTCTCGTGCTCGGCGCGCTTGGTGGCGACATAGCCGGTAATGAATTTCTTGCCCAGGTACTGCACCAGCGCACGGCTGTTCTCCATGCGCTCCAGGGCATCTTCGATGGTCAGCGGCAGGCGCAGGTTGCGCCGTTCGTAACCACGGCCCTGCACCGGCGCACTGGCTTCGATACCTTCGACCATGCCGATGTAGCCACACAGCAGGCTGGCGGCGATGGCCAGGTAGGGGTTGGCGTCAGCGCCCGGCAGGCGGTTCTCGACCCGGCGGCTCTGCGGGCCGGCATCCGGTACACGCAAACCGACGGTGCGGTTTTCTTCGCCCCACTCCACGTTGACCGGCGCCGATGTGTCGGGCAGGAAGCGGCGGAAGGAATTGACGTTGGGGGCGAACAGCGGCAGCGCCTCGGGGATGAACTTCTGCAAGCCGCCAATGTGGTGCAGGAACAGTTCGCTCATGCTGCCATCTGCATTGCTGAAGATGTTCTTGCCCGTGGCCACGTCGACCACGCTCTGGTGCAGGTGCATGGCACTGCCCGGCTCGCCGGTCATCGGCTTGGCCATGAAGGTGGCCGCCACGTTGTGCTTGAGCGCTGCTTCGCGCATGGTGCGCTTGAACACCAGGATCTGGTCAGCCAGGTGCAGGGCGTCGCCATGACGGAAGTTGATTTCCATCTGCGCCGTGCCGTCTTCGTGGATCAGCGTGTCGAGGTCCAGTTGCTGCAGCTCGCACCAGTCGTACACGTCTTCGAACAACGGGTCGAATTCGTTCGCCGCTTCGATCGAGAACGACTGTCGGCCGGTTTCCGGGCGACCGGAACGGCCTACCGGCGGCTGCAGCGGGAAGTCCGGGTCTTCACTGCGCTTGGTGAGGTAAAACTCCATTTCCGGCGCGACGATCGGCTGCCAGCCTTTGTCGGCGTAGAGCTTGAGCACTTTTTTCAGCACGTTGCGCGGCGACAGTTCGACCGGGTTGCCCTTCTTGTCGTAGGTGTCGTGGATCACCTGCGCGGTGGGCTCGATGGCCCACGGCACGAGGAACACGGCGTTTTCGTCAGGGCGGCAGATCATGTCGATGTCGGCCGGGTCGAGCAATTCGTAATAGATGTCGTCGTCGACGTAGTCGCCGGTCACGGTCTGCAGCAGCACGCTCTCGGGCAGGCGCATGCCCTTTTCGGCAATGAATTTGTTGGTAGGCGAAATCTTGCCGCGCGTGATGCCGGTCAGGTCACTGATCATGCATTCGACTTCGGTGATCTTGTGCTCTTTCAACCAATCGGTGAGCTGGTCGAGGTTGTTACTCATAAATACCTCAGGAGGTAAGGTGGTCCGCGACTTGATTCTGGATGGAGAAGATTGCTAAAGCAAAAACCCCCGCGCAGAGCCACAGTGGATACACTGAAATCAGCTGTGTCCGAAATGAGTTCAAAAGGCAGGAAGATGAAACGAAGGGCGGCAAGCCGCTGCGAGGGCAGGTCCGGGAACGCCAAACGTCAATTATTGCGGCCAGGGCGGCAGCAACAGCGACGCAGCTTGCATGAACGGCGGAGGTACCCGATGGCACTGCGCACGCAGTGCTTTCAGGTCGCGGCAAGCGGACCATGTGACCCTCGTATTATTGTGTTCTGGGTTGAGACCGAGCTTAGCCTTGTTCATTTTTTTACACAACACCCGCGTAAAAAATAAAACACGGCACGCTTGAGATAGCTCTTTACCGGGGAAATAGCGGATAATGCCATGCCCCGATTTGCAGCAAATCTGCCGTAGATGGGCCATTTCAGGGCATCATGGGGTTGGCTTGACATCAGTATGGCTTTTCGGTTGACTGGTCTTGCAAGCCCCCCTTGATTGATATTTTTAACAACAAAGGTGTTGCATCATGTCGGTACCCCCGCGTGCCGTTCAGCTTAACGAAGCGAACGCGTTCCTTAAGGAACATCCTGAGGTTCTCTACGTTGACCTTCTGATTGCAGATATGAATGGTGTGGTGCGCGGCAAGCGCATAGAGCGCACCAGCCTCCACAAGGTTTACGAGAAAGGCATCAACTTGCCGGCCTCTCTCTTCGCCCTCGACATCAACGGTTCCACCGTCGAAAGCACTGGCCTGGGCCTGGATATCGGCGATGCCGACCGCATCTGCTATCCGATCCCAGACACACTCTGTAACGAACCGTGGCAAAAGCGCCCCACTGCCCAGCTGCTGATGACCATGCACGAGCTGGAAGGCGAGCCGTTCTTCGCCGACCCGCGCGAAGTGCTACGCCAGGTGGTGAGCAAGTTCACCGACATGGGCCTGACCATCTGCGCCGCGTTCGAGCTGGAGTTCTACCTGATCGACCAGGAGAACGTGAACGGCCGCCCACAGCCACCGCGCTCGCCAATCTCGGGCAAACGCCCGCAGTCGACCCAGGTGTACCTGATCGACGACCTCGACGAATATGCCGACTGCCTGCAGGACATCCTCGAAGGCGCAAAGGAACAAGGCATCCCGGCCGACGCCATCGTCAAGGAAAGCGCCCCGGCGCAGTTCGAAGTCAACCTGCACCACGTGCCAGACCCGCTCAAGGCCTGCGACTACGCGGTACTGCTCAAGCGCTTGATCAAGAACATTGCGTACGACCATGAAATGGACACCACCTTCATGGCCAAGCCCTACCCGGGCCAGGCAGGCAACGGCCTGCATGTACACATTTCCGTGCTGGACAAAGATGGCAACAACATCTTCACCAGCGAGGATCCCGAGCAGAACGCCGCGCTACGTCACGCTGTCGGCGGTGTGCTCGAGACCCTGCCAGCGTCCATGGCGTTCCTCTGCCCGAACGTCAACTCCTACCGCCGCTTCGGTGCGCAGTTCTACGTACCGAACGCGCCAAGCTGGGGCCTGGACAACCGTACCGTGGCGTTGCGCGTACCGACCGGCTCGGCCGATGCTGTGCGCATCGAGCACCGCGTAGCCGGTGCCGACGCCAACCCGTACCTGATGATGGCTGCCGTGCTGGCGGGCGTGCACCATGGCCTGACCAACCAGATCGAGCCAGGCGCGCCGATCGAAGGCAACTCGTACGAGCAACTTGAGCAGAGCTTGCCGAACAACCTGCGCGATGCCTTGCGTGAGCTGGACGACAGCGAGATTCTGAACAAGTACATCGATCCGAAGTACATCGACATCTTCGTCGCGTGCAAGGAAAGCGAGCTGGAGGAGTTCGAACACTCGATCTCCGACCTCGAGTACAACTGGTACCTGCATACCGTGTAAACAAAACGCCGCCGCCAAGATGTTCTGTACACGCTGAGATTGCCGGGGCCGCTTTGCGGCCCTATCGCCGGCAAGCCAGCTCCCACGGTGATCGCATCAGGGCTGACAGGTGTTTGCCTCAACGTATGCAGCGCCTGTTTGAGCTAGCGCCGCCCGCGCGGCGCATCGCGAGCTGCGCTCG
>NZ_DKJF01000122.1:0-17422 GCF_002454615.1 Pseudomonas sp. UBA6699 | reverse complement strand
ACACAAGGCCGCTCCTACACAGGTGCCGGGGTTACAGCGCGACACAAGGCCGCTCAGGTGCCACGGTTACATCGAGCGTATGGCCACCGGGCCTGCGTTGCTTTCCACAGCCTGCTTCAGGGCCGGGCACAAGCCCAACATGAAGGCCGCTTCTGCCACCACGAACAAAGGCCCGATGATCAGGCCACTGATGTCGTCCACAAACGCTGGTTTTCGGCCTTCGTAATAGTGGCCGACGAACTGGATGATCCAGCCCAGCACGAACGCGCCCACCCCGGCACCGAGCCACAGGCCGGTAGGCTGCACCGCCAGCACCTGGCCAACCCACAGGCACAAGCCCAGCAACGCCCCCATCACCAGCCCGAAGCGCAGGTCCAGGCGCAGGTAGAACCAGACCGAAGCCGCTGCCGCCAGCAGGGCAGGGGACAGCCATATGCCGGCAACCTCCCACCCGGGGCGGGACAGCAGGATGGTGACTGCCAGCACGATCATGGGGATGCCGATGAAGTGGGTGACGATGTTGCGCGGGTCGCGGTGGTAACTGGCGTACTGGCTCAGGTGGTCGACGAGCGTTTTCATTGTTGTGCCTCCCTGGTTTGCCTGGGCTGGTCAAGCTGCCTGTCAGGGCCCTGCGCGGCGGTTACACGCCGCGACAGGCCCGGTACAGGCAATGGGTATAGCTCAGGATAGCCCGCAGCCACCACTATTATCAGCGGGGCGAATGGCAGGGGCGCCCCGCGGGCTTATCCAGCGGGGCCATGGCGCACATTGGCAGGGCTTACACTTACAGCAGGTTCAGCGGGTAGCTCACGATCAGCCGGTTCTCGTCGAAGGCGTTGGTGCTGAAGTCACGGCGCATGGTGGAGTTGCGCCATTTCACCGACAGGTCCTTGAAACTGCCCGATTGGATCACGTACGCCAATTCGGTTTCCCGGGCCCATTCCTTGCCATCATCAACGTTGCCGACGGTCACGTTCTCACCCTTGATATAGCGGTTCATCAGCGTCAGGCCGGGAACGCCAACAGTGGCGAAGTTGAAGTCATGGCGCACCTGCCAGGAGCGTTCCTTGGCGTTGTCGAAGCTGGAGTTGTAGCTGTCGTTGGCCAGGGTCCCGCCGCTGGTGCCGTTGACCCGCATCCAGGCGTTGTCGCCGCTGACCTTTTGCAGGCCCACGTAGAACGTATGGCCCTGGTAGCGCGCCGAGAACAGCGCCGAGGCGGTACGGTTGTCCAGTTTGCCGGCACGCTCGGCGCCGTCTTCCTTGCCGATGAAGTAGCCCAGGTTGGCGCCCAGGGTCCAGTCGCCCAGCGGCTGGCTGTGGGTCAGGTTCAGGTACTGTTGGTGGTAGATGTCCTTGAGCTGGGCATCCCACAGGCCAATCATGGTGCGTTTGTCGTTGAAGGTGTATTCGCCGCCACCGAAGTTGAACCGGTCGGAGGTGAACGCACCTTTGCCGTTCATCGACATGTCTTCCATGCTGGCGTCGTTGCGCGGGCTGTTGCCGCGGAACTGGCCGGCGTACAGGGTCAGGCCGGCGATTTCCCTGGAGGTCAGCTGGCCACCGCGGAAGGTTTGCGGCAGCGAACGGCCGTCGTCCGAACGCAGGATCGGCAGCACCGGCATCCATTCCCCGACCTTCAGTTCGGTTTCGGAAAGCTTGGCCTTCAACGCCACACCCAGGCGGCCGAAATCATCGGCTGGGCGGCCATCGTCGTGCACGGGTAGCAGGTGGGTGTTGGTGGTGCCTTTGCCACCGTCGAGCTTGACCGAATACAAGCCCAGCACGTCCACGCCGAAACCGATGGTGCCTTGGGTGAAGCCGGAACGGGCATCCAGAATGAAGCTCTGCGTCCATTCTTCGGCCTTGCCCTGTGGGTTGGCCGGGTCAACGAAGTTACGGTTGATGTAGAAGTTGCGCAGGTTGAGGGTGGCCTTGGCGTCTTCCAGGAAACCGCCTTGGTCGGCAGCAAAGACGGGGAGGGCGCAGGACATGGCCAACAGGCCGGGCAGCAGCTGGCGTGCGGTTTGCGAAGTGCTCATCTGTCGTGGATCTCTTGTTTTTATTGGGGCGTTGCGTGGGGGGATGGTGCGGCGTGAGGCGGGGATGAGGCAATTCGTCGCAAACGGAAGGGGGCGATAATCGAACGGAATGTTCCAGTTGGTTAATTACTGACACATTTTGCAGCAACCATGAAAAAGGCCCACCGCCAGGGTGGGCCTTGTGCTGTACCAAGCCAGGTCAGCCTTTGGGTGTATCCACCGCGGCTTGCTGGTTGGCTTGGCCAGTGCGCTCGTACCAGCCGCCACCAAGCGCCTTATACAGGTTGACCTCGCTGGTCAGCTGCGACAGGCGATCGCCGATCAGCGCCTGCTGGGCACTGAACAGGTTGCGCTGGGCGTCGAGGAAGGTCAGGTTGCTGTCGATACCGATACGGTAGCGGCGCTCGGCCAGGCGATAGTAGTCCTGGTTGGCTTGCACCAGGTCGCGTTGGGCCTGCAATTGCTCTTCGAAGGTCTTGCGCGCTGCCAGGCCATCGGAGACTTCCTGGAAGGCCGTCTGGATGGTCTTTTCGTACTTGGCGACGTTGATGTCCTTCTGGATTTTCGAGTAGTCCAGGCTGGCCTTCAGGCTGTCGGCGTTGAAGATCGGCAGGTTGATCTGCGGCTGGAACAGCCAGGTGCCCTGGCCGCCCGAGAACAGGTGTCCCATGTCGGGGCTCAGGCTGCCGGCGTTGGCCGTCAGGCTGATGCTTGGGAAGAACGCTGCGCGGGCGGCGCCGATATTGGCATTGGCGGCCTTGAGCAGGTGTTCGGCTTCCTGGATGTCCGGGCGGCGCTGGAGGATGTCGGACGGCAAGCCGGCCGGTACTTCCGCCAGTTGATCGGCGTCGAGCTCCAGCGGCTTGGGCAGGTTGGCAGGAATGCCGGTGCCCAGCAGCACGGTCAGGCTGTTGACGTCCTGGGCGACCAGGCGCTGGTACTGCGAATACTTGACCCGGGCCCCTTCCACGGCGGTGCGCGCCTGGCTCAAGTCCAGTGCCGAGGCCACGCCCACTTCATTGCTGCGGCGGGTGAGGTTGTAGCTTTCCTCGTAGGTCTTCAGCGTTTCTTCGGTCAGCTTGAACAGCGCCTGGTCGGCCTGCCAGGTGTAGTAGGCGTTGGCCACGCTGGCCACCAGGGCAATTTGCGTGGACCGCCGTGCCTGTTCGCTGGACAGGTAGGTTTCCAGGGCTTGCTCGGTCAGGCTGCGTACCCGGCCGAACAGGTCCAGTTCATAGGCGCTGACACCCAGCGTGGCCGAGTATTGGCTGGTGATGCTGGACTGACCGGTTTGCGACATGTTCGCCGGTACCCGCTGGCGGCTACCGCTGGCGTTGGCGGAAACCGCCGGGAACAGGTCGGCCCGCTGAATGCGATACTGCGCGCGGTACGCGTCGAGGTTCAGTGCGGCAACACGCAGGTCGCGGTTGTTGACCAGCGAAGTCTGGATCAGCTGCTGCAGTGCCGGGTCACGGAAGAACTGGCGCCAGCCCTGTTCGGCAGCGGCGACGTCTGCCGACTGCGTGGGGGAATATGCAGGGCCTTGCGGCCACTGCGCAGCCACCGGCGATTCCGGGGTCTGGTAGTCAGGGATCAGCGAGCAGCCGCCCAGAATGAAAGCGGTTACCGCCAGGGACAACAAAGACTTGGTCATTGCCCAGCCTCATAACGTGGAGTTTCAGGGGTGGCGTCTTTTTCCGGCTTTTTGCTGCCGAACAGCGACGACACTGCGACGAAGAATAGCGGTACCCAGAAGATTGCCAGCACGGTCGCGCTGATCATGCCGCCGATCACGCCGGTGCCGATGGCGTGCTGGCTGCCGGCGCCCGCGCCGCTGGCGATGGTCAACGGTACCACGCCAAGGATGAATGCCAGCGAGGTCATGATGATCGGGCGCAGACGCATGCGGCAGGCTTCGATCGCGGCGTCGTACAGGCTGCGACCCTCCTCGTGCAGTTCCTTGGCGAACTCGACGATCAGAATGGCGTTTTTCGCCGCCAGGCCGATGGTGGTCAACAGGCCGACCAGGAAGTACACGTCGTTGGACAGGCCGCGCAGGCTGGTGGCGATCAGTGCACCGATGATACCCAGCGGTACCACCAGCACCACGGCGATCGGGATCGACCAGCTTTCATACAGCGCTGCCAGGCACAGGAACACGAACAGTACCGAGAGGGCGAACAGTGCCGGCATCTGCGAGCCGGAGAGTTTTTCCTCGTAGGACATGCCGGTCCAGGAGAAGCCCACACCGCTAGGCAGTTCGCCGGCAATACGCTCGACCTCGGCCATGGCTTCACCGGTGCTGTAGCCAGGCGCCGGGGCACCGAGAATCTCCATGGCCTCCACACCGTTGTAACGCGACAGCTTGGGCGAACCGTAGCTCCACTCACCCTTGGCGAAGGAGGAGAACGGCACCATCTCACCAGCGCCATTGCGCACGTACCACTTCTGCAGGTCTTCAGGGCTCATCCGCGCGTTGGCTTCGCCCTGGATGTACACCTTCTTGACCCGGCCACGGTCGATGAAGTCGTTGACGTAGCTGGCACCTAAGGCAATGGACAGGGTGTTGTTGATGTCGGCGATGGTCACGCCCAGGGCGCTGGCACGCTCGTCATCGATGGTCAGCTGGTACTGCGGCTCGTCGTTCAGGCCGTTCGGGCGTACGCCACTGAGCACTTTGCTCTGCGACGCCTTGGCCAGGAACTCGTTGCGCGCTTCCATCAGCTTGGCATGGCCGACACCACCGCGGTCCTGCAGGAACACGTCGAAACCGGTGGCGTTACCCAGTTCCAGCACCGCCGGTGGGGCAAACGCGAACACCATGGCATCGCGGAAGGTGAAGAAGTGCTGCTGGGCGCGTTGGGCCAAGGCGAACACGCTGTTTTCCTGGGACCGTTCACCCCATGGCTTGAGCATGATGAATGCCATGCCCGAGCTTTGGCCACGGCCGGCGAAGTTGAAGCCGTTGACGGTGAATACCGACGACACGGTGTCGGCTTCATCCTTGAGCAGGTATTCGCGCATCTGGTCGACCACCACCTGGGTGCGCTCGGCACTGGAGCCGGCCGGGGTCTGCACCTGGGCGAACAGCACGCCCTGGTCTTCCTCGGGCAGGAACGCGGTAGGGATACGGGCGAACAGCCAGATCATGCCAACCACGATCAGTGCATAGGCCAGCAGGAACGGCACCTTGTTGCGCAGGATGGCGCCCACGCTGCGCTCGTAGCCGTTGACGCTGCGGTCGAAGTTGCGGTTGAACCAGCCGAAGAAGCCACCTTTGGCGGTGTGGTGCTCGCCCTTTTTCAGCGGCTTGAGCATGGTCGCGCACAGGGCAGGGGTGAAGATCAGCGCCACCAGCACCGACAGCCCCATGGCCGAAACGATGGTGATGGAGAACTGCCGGTAGATTACGCCGGTGGAGCCACTGAAGAACGCCATGGGCAGCAGAACCGCCGACAGCACCAGGGCGATACCCACCAGGGCGCCCTGGATCTGCTCCATGGAGCGCTTGGTCGCCTCCTTGGGCGGCAGGCCGTCTTCGGACATGACCCGCTCGACGTTCTCCACCACGACGATGGCATCGTCCACCAGCAAACCGATGGCCAGCACCATGGCGAACATGGTCAGGGTGTTGATGCTGAAACCCGCAGCAGCAAGGATGCCGAAGGTACCCAGCAACACTACCGGCACGGTCATGGTGGTGATGATGGTGGCGCGGAAGTTCTGCAGGAACAGGTACATCACCAGGAACACCAGCACCACCGCTTCGATCAGCGTATGGATTACGCCACTGATCGACTCGGTGACCACCGGCGTGGTGTCATACGGGAATACCGCTTTCACCCCAGGTGGGAAGAAGGGTTCCAGGTCGCTGATGGTCTGGCGCAGCGCCTTGGCCGTGTCCAGGGCGTTGGCCCCGGTTGCCAGCTTCACGGCCAGACCGGAGGCGGGCTTGCCGTTGAACTGGGCGCTGATGGCATAGTTTTCACCGCCCAGGCCAACCTCGGCGACATCCCCCAGGCGCACCTGGGAACCGTCGTTGTTGACCTTGAGCAGGATCTTCTCGAACTGCTCGGCGGTCTGCAGGCGGGTCTTGCCGATGATGGTCGCGTTCAGCTGGGTACCCGGCATGGCCGGCAGGCCGCCAAGCTGGCCGGAGGACACCTGCACGTTCTGCGCAGCCACGGCATTCTTGACGTCGACCGGGGTCAGCTGAAACTTGTTCAGCTTGGCCGGGTCGAGCCAGATGCGCATGGCGTACTGTGCACCGAACACCTGGAAGTCGCCCACACCGGCAGTACGCGAGATCGGGTCCTGCATGTTGGAGACGATGTAGTTGGCCAGGTCGTCCTTGGTCATGCTGCCGTCTTCGGACACCAGGCCGATCACCATCAGGAAGTTCTTCACTGCCTTGGTAACACGGATACCTTGCTGCTGCACTTCCTGCGGCAGCAGCGGGGTGGCCAGGTTGAGCTTGTTCTGCACCTGCACCTGCGCAGTGTCGGGGTTGGTGCCTTGCTCGAAGGTGGCGGTAATGGTCATGCTGCCGTCGGAGTTGCTTTCCGACGACACATAACGCAGGTTGTCGATACCGTTGAGCTGCTGCTCGATCACCTGGACCACGGTGTCCTGCACGGTCTGCGCCGAAGCGCCCGGGTAGGTCACGGCGATGGCGATGGCCGGCGGCGCGATGCTGGGGTACTGGTTGATCGGCAGCTTCAGGATCGACAAGGCCCCGACCAGCATGATCACCAAGGCGATCACCCAGGCGAAGATCGGGCGATCGATAAAGAACTTCGACATGGTTTACTCCGCTTTGGCGTCTGCTTTCGCCGCGTTGGCCTGATCAGGGCTGCCCGGCTTCTTGACGTTGGTGGCTTCGCTGACCTTGACCTCGACGCCAGGGCGCACGTACTGCAGGCCTTCGGTGATCAGGCGGTCACCCGGGTTGAGGCCTTCTTCGATCAGCCAGTCGCTGCCCAGGGTTCGGTTGGCCTTGAGCTGACGCAGTTCGACCTTGTTGTCCTTGTTCACCACCAGCGCGGTTGGCGCACCTTTCAGGTCGCGGGTAACGCCCTGTTGCGGGGCCAGAATGGCGTTGGCGTTGACCCCGGCCTTCAACCGCGCATGCACGAACATACCGGGCAGCAGGGTGTGGTCAGGGTTGGGGAACAGCGCACGCAGGGTCACCGAGCCGGTGGTCTCGTCGACTGCAACTTCCGAGAACTCCAGGCGGCCTTCCTGCTTGAACAGGCTGCCGTCTTCGAGCACCAGCTGTACCGAGGCGGCGTTGTCGCCAGCCTTCTGCAACTGGCCGCTTTCCAGGTCGCGGCGCAGCTTGAGCAGCTCGGCAGTGGACTGGGTAACGTCGACGTAGATCGGGTCGAGTTGCTGGATGGTGGCCATGGCGTTGGTCTGGCCGTTGTTCACCAGCGCACCTTCGGTGACCGCTGAGCGGCCGATACGCCCGCTGATAGGGGCCAGCACCTTGGTGTAGCGCAGGTCGATCTGTGCACTTTTCAGCGATGCTTCTGCTTGCAACCGTTTGGCATTGGCGTCGTCGTATTCCTGCTTCGACACGGCCTGCTCGTCGATCAGTTGCTTGTAACGCTCGGCCAGCGAGCGGGTAGCTTGCAGGTTGGCCTGGGCGTTACCCAGCGCTGCCTCGTACACGGCAGGGTCGATCTGGTAGAGCTGCTGGCCTTCCTTGACGTCGCTGCCTTCCTTGAACAGGCGCTTGAGAATGATGCCATTGACCTGCGGGCGCACTTCGGCAATGCGGTAGGCACTGGTGCGCCCCGGCAATTCCGAGGTCAGGGTGAAAGGTTGTGGCTGGATGGTTACGACGCCGACCTGAGGAGCCTGCGCCGCTGGCGCTGCTTCTTCTTTCTTACAGCCACTGAGCAGTGTTGCCAGGGCGACGGCGGAAACCAGAGCGGTAACGGCTGGCTTGAATTGCATGAGGATCCTCGGGTCGCAGGAGCAGGTAGACGCTCAAGAATAATGGAAGAGTCGAGATCTGGAGAAATTTGCTATCCGGTAGATAAATAGCTTGCTAAGGAATATACTTACATTCATGGTTGTTTGTAAATACCGCTTGGTTGTACCCAGGTACCGCCACAGCCCGTGATTAGCCCCGCCGCGAGGCGCCCTGCAGAGGTGCCCGCGAAATGTTTCCCCGTGCGCAGCGTGCGTTCGGGCCCGATGAGGTTGTACTGCCATGGTCCGTCGAACCAAAGAGGAAGCCCAGGAAACCCGCGCCCAGATCATCGAGGCAGCGGAGAAGGCCTTCTACAAGCGCGGGGTTGCGCGAACCACGCTGGCCGACATCGCCGCGTTGGCGGGGGTGACCCGCGGGGCGATCTACTGGCACTTCAACAACAAGGCCGAACTGGTGCAGGCGTTGCTCGACAGCCTGCATGAAACCCATGACCATTTGGCGCGCGCGAGCGAAAGCGAGGACGAGGTCGACCCGCTGGGCTGCATGCGCAAGCTGCTGTTGCAGGTGTTCAACGAGCTGGTGCTCGATGCCCGAACCCGGCGTATCAATGAGATCCTGCATCACAAGTGCGAGTTCACCGATGACATGTGTGAGATTCGCCAGCAGCGCCAGGCCGCAGTGCTGGATTGCCACAGGGGCATTACCCTGGCCCTGGCCAATGCCGTGCGCCGGGGCCAGTTGCCGGGCGAGCTGGATGTCGAGCGCGCGGCGGTGGCCCTGTTTGCCTATGTCGATGGCCTGATCGGGCGCTGGCTGTTGTTGCCGGACAGCATTGAACTGTTGGCGGATGTCGACAAATGGGTCGACACCGGGCTGGATATGCTGCGCTTGAGCCCGGCGCTGCGCAAATGACTCTTTGTTAAGGATTGTGAGGGAGTGTTTCCGCTTTGTATTAAGGGACGATTAATGCGTTGCGTGCCCTCAGCCAGGCACCGTGCCTGCACCATGGCCAGGTGCTCAACGGCCGCGCAGTTGCCGGTCCGGTAACGCCACCGCCGCGATCAGCCCTAGCACCGCGACCACCGCGCTGCCCAGCAACAGCTGGCGGAATGTCTGCAGCAACCGCCCTTGGGTCGCCTCGTCCACCTCTCCCGCCTTCAAGCTCCCCAGCAACGGGTTACCGAGCAATTCGAAACCGCCCTGGTGCAGCAGTGCCAGCAACAGGCTGGACATGCATGCCACGCCCATGGCCCCGCCCAGCGAGCGGAACAGGTTGGTGGTGCTGGTGGCGACGCCGATGTCCTGGCTGGCCACCGCGCTTTGCGTGGCTACCAGCGAGGTCGGGAACTGCAGGCCACAGGCTATCCCGGTCAACAGCATGAACAGTGCGCTGGGCAACGCCGACTGCGGCGAGGTGAAGGCCATGCCGACGATGGCCAGCGGCATCAATGTTGCGCCGGCAAGGATCTGCGGTTTGTAGCGCCCGGTGAGGCTGGTCATGCGGCCACCGGTGAACGCCCCCATGGGCAGCCCCATCACCAGCGGTAGCAGGTGCAGGGCGGCGCTGTCGGCACCGGCACCGGTGATGCCTTGGTAGCGCAAGGGCATGAGCATGGTCAGGGAGATGGACTGGAAGCTGGCAAAGAAGATCACCCCCCAACACAGCACGGCTACCCGATTGCCGAACAGGCCAAGTGGCAGCAACGGTTCCGCGCAGCGGCTTTCGTGGGCAATGAACAAGCCCAGGCCCAGCACGGCGCAGGCGAACAATGCCAGCACGGCCGGGTCGCCCCAGCCTTGGCCCTGGCCGACCAGGGTAATGCCCAGCAGCAGGCTGCCCAGGCCGAGAATCAACAGTACAGCGCCAAGGTAGTCGACCTGGGCCTGGCGGTGTTGTACCGGCATGCCCGCCAAGGCTCGGTGAATCGACCACAAGGCCAGCAGCCCCAGCGGCAGGTTGATCCAGAAAACGCCGCGCCACGACAGGTATTCGGTCAACCAACCGCCCAGCACGGGCCCGGCGACACTGGCCACGGCATACATGCTGCTGAAGTAGCCCTGATAACGGCCACGCTCGCGGGGCGGCACGAAGTCACCGATGATCGCCTGGCTGACCGAGACCATGCCGCCTGCGCCGATGCCTTGCAGTACCCGGGTCAGCACCAGTTGCTGCATGTCCTGGGCCAGCGCGCAGGCGATCGAGGCCAGGGTGAACAGGCTGATGCCGGTCAGGATCATGCGCCGTCGGCCGTACAGGTCGCCCAGTTTGCCGTAGATGGGCACGGCGATGGTCATGGCGACCATGTAGCCGGAAATGACCCAGGCCAGCAGGCCGACGTCGTTGAACTGGGCCGAGATGGCTGGCAGCGAGACGGCGACAATGGTCTGGTCCAGGGCGCCGAGAAAGATCGCCAGCATCAGGGCGGTGAGCACGTTGCGCAGGGTGGTGGGGGGCAGGGCGGCGGTCACGGGGGTACCTTGGTTATCGGTTTTGGCATCTTCGCTGGCATGCTCGCTCCCACAGGTAACGATC
Organism: Pseudomonas sp. UBA6699; assembly: GCF_002454615.1. Lineage (NCBI taxonomy): Bacteria > Pseudomonadati > Pseudomonadota > Gammaproteobacteria > Pseudomonadales > Pseudomonadaceae > Pseudomonas > Pseudomonas sp. UBA6699. Next base: position 6,907 of record NZ_DKJF01000122.1, on the reverse strand, counting down.
AGGCTCGAGCATGAGCCGTATCCGTGGGAGCGGGCGTGCCCGCGAACAGGCCCTCGAATTGTAACCCGAGTTAGGTAGCTTCCTATGTACTAACTGCATCCCCTATGCCGAATCGGCATTGGCGTATTCATCCAGTGCAGCATGGCCGCGTGATATCGTTGGTATGCCACAGGGGCCGATTGCCGCGGGTTGCACCAGCTTGGTGCAACATTATGCCGCAGGTTTCACGGGCCCCTGTCTCCCACACCTTTTATTCCTCTGCCTGCATGCCGAGCATGACCGCCCACATGGCGACGGTTGGAACAGGTCAGGTAGACCCGATTGCAGGGGTCGGTAGTTACCGTTCAAAATTTGCACATAATTGCGGAGTGATCATGCCCAAGGCTTCCCATCAAGATCTGCGTTTTGCCTTCCGCGAGCTGCTCGCTTCAGGTTCCTGTTACCACACCGCCTCGGTGTTCGATCCGATGTCGGCACGCATTGCGGCTGACCTGGGGTTCGAGGTCGGTATCCTCGGCGGCTCGGTCGCCTCGTTGCAGGTGCTGGCTGCGCCGGACTTTGCGTTGATCACCCTCAGTGAGTTCGTCGAGCAGGCCACCCGGATTGGCCGGGTGGCGCAGTTGCCGGTGCTGGCCGACGCCGACCATGGCTATGGCAACGCACTGAACGTGATGCGCACGGTGATCGAGCTGGAGCGCGCCGGGGTGGCTGCCCTGACCATCGAGGACACCCTGCTGCCAGCCCAGTTCGGGCGCAAGTCCACCGACCTGATCCCGGTTGATGAGGGCGTTGGCAAGATCCGGGCGGCATTGGAGGCCCGGGTCGATTCGTCGTTGTCGATCATCGCCCGTACCAATGCCGGCGTGCTCACCACCGAAGAAATCATCGTGCGTACCCAGAGCTACCAGAAGGCCGGTGCCGATGGCATCTGCATGGTGGGCGTAAAGGACTTCGAGCAGCTCGAAAAGATCGCCGAGCACCTGACCGTGCCGCTGATGCTGGTCACCTATGGCAACCCGAACCTGCATGACGACGAGCGCCTGGCACGCCTGGGCGTGCGCATAGCCGTCGATGGCCACGCGGCGTACTTTGCTGCAATCAAAGCCACCTACGACTGCTTGCGGCTGCAGCGCGGCAAGCAGAACAAGTCGGACAACCTCAGCGCCACCGAACTCTCGCACACCTACACCCAGCCCGAGGACTACATCCGCTGGGCCAAGGAGTACATGAGCGTCGAGGAGTGACCGGCAGCGCGCCGTCAACTCAACGGACGGCGCTCAAGGTACAGCGACAGATGGGACCAAGGTGCATAGCCATGCCGGCTGGCCGGCGATGAGGCCATCATGCCCATGACAGATCGCGGTCCCACTCTGGGTCGTCCTTGAACCGCTCCACCAGAAAATCCAGCATGCTGCGCAAGGTGGCCGGCATGTGCTTGCGCGAGGTGTACACCGCATTCAGGTTCAGCTCGCGCGGCCTGGCGTGTGCCAGCAGCCGCACCAGTTCACCTTTGCGCAGGGCGTCGGCGGCCTGGTAGGTCGGCAACATGGCAATGCCGGCCCCAGCCAGTGCCGCCTTCTGCAAGGTCATTGCCTCATTGGCGCTGATGTTGCCGGCCACCGGCACGCTCACCTGCTGGCCGGCCACGTCGAAGTGCCACAGGCTATGGCCGAAGTAGGCATGGGTCAGGCAGTTGTGCCGGCTCAGTTCCTCGACCTGTTGCGGGGTGCCATGCTTGTGCAGATAGGCGGGTGCCGCACAGACCACCGACCGGCACACGCTCAGCCGCCTGGCAATCAGGTTGGGGTCCAGGTCGTTGCTGGTGCGGATGGCCAGGTCGATGCGCTCGTCTACCAGGTTGACGGTGCGGTCGAGCATCTGCAGTTCAACCTTCACACCGGGGTAACGCTGCACATAAGCCGCGATGGCATCCACCAGTTGGGCCTGGCCGAACGAGGTGCTGACGCTGATGCGCAATGCCCCCTTGGGGGCATCGTCCGGCTGTTGTACTGCGGCCTGCAGTTCACCTGCCAGGTCCAGCAATTGCCGGCAACGGGGCAGGGTTTCCTGGCCGGCGGCCGTTAGGCTGAGCTTGCGTGTGGTGCGTTGCATCAGGCGTGCACCCACCCAGTCTTCCAGCTCGGCCACGTAACGCGATACGACCGGACGCGACAGTTGCAGGTGATCCGCCGCCGCTGACTGGCTGCCCAGGTCGACAACGGTGACAAAGACGCGCATGGCGTTCAGACGGTCCATGACTTGCTCGCTTTCAGAAACAAACTATGTCCAAGCATCGCATTTTTTGTTACGGATCGGGCAACTAAGCTGTGGGGCATCGATCTAGCGGAAGGCTTACCCAATGCCCCTTTTCACCCCACTGCGTGGCCTGTTGCTGGCCTGCGTCACCCTCGCCGGGCCGGCCATGGCCGCCGAGCCTTTGCACCTGGAAGTCTACAACCCCGGCCACGACGCTATTTTCCCGGTGAGCTCGGTAATCGTCAGTGGCGAGCACGATGCGGTGCTGGTCGATGCCCAGTTCGGCAAGGCCCAGGCCGAGCAACTGGTGCAACGCCTGCGGGCGGGTGGCAAGCACCTGACCAGCATCTACATCAGCCACGGTGACCCGGATTACTACTTTGGCCTGGATACCCTGACCCAGGCGTTCCCCGACGCCAAGGTGCTGGCTTCGGCTGCCACCGTTGCGCACATCCGCCAGACCATGGAGGCCAAGCTGGCCTACTGGGGGCCGCAGATGGGGGCCGACAAACCGGCGCGGCTGGTGCTGCCTCAGGTGCTCGAAGGCGACCGCCTGACCCTGGAGGGGCAAGCCCTGGAAGTGGTCGGCCTGGACGGCCCTCAGCCTGACCGCAGTTTCGTCTGGATCCCTTCGATCAAGGCCGTGGTCGGCGGTGTCGTGGTAGCCGAACACATTCATGTGTGGATGGCGGATACGCAAACGCCCAAGTCCCATGCCGACTGGCTGAGCACCCTGGCGCGCATCGAAGCGCTGGCGCCGCGCACGGTCGTCCCGGGCCACTACCTGGGCGATAGCAGCCGTTCGTTGCAGGCCGTGCGTTTCACGGCCAACTACATTCGCGATTTCGACAGCGAGGCCGCCAAGGCGAAAGATGCCGGCGCTCTGATCAAGGCGATGAAGCAGCGTTACCCGGGCCTGGCCGATGAAAGCTCGCTGGAGCTGGGGGCCAAGGTCGCCAAGGGCGAAATGAAGTGGTAATTCCGTTCAATTGATGGAGCGTATGACATGAGCAAGATTGCAATCATCGGCGCCACCGGTCGTGCTGGCAGCCAGTTGCTGGAAGAGGCCCTGCGCCGTGGCCATGACGTGGTGGCGATTGCCCGCGACCCGTCGCAGCTGCAGGGGCGTGACGGGGTGACCATCAAGGCGCTGGATGCCAAGGACGGCACAGCCCTGGAGGCAGCAGTGACAGGTGTGGACGCAGTCCTGACTGCAGCGCACTTCTCCACCATCGAGCCGCAGGCGATCATCGAGCCGGTCAAGCGTGCCGGGGTCAAACGCCTGCTGGTGGTTGGCGGTGCCGCCAGCCTGTTGCTGCCGTCGGGGCAGCGGGTGATCGACAGCCCGGATTTCCCGGAGGCCTACAGGGCCGAGGCCACGGGCGGTGTGCGTTTTCTGGAGGCGTTGCAGGGCGAGCAGGACCTGGACTGGACCTTCCTCTCACCGTCGGCGGAGTTTGTTGAAGGCGAGCGCAGCGGGCACTACACGCTGGGCAAGGACCATCTGCTGATCGCTGCGGATGGCAAGAGCTGGATCACCTTTGCCGACTATGCGATTGCCATGCTGGATGAGCTGGAGCAACCGCAGCATTCGCGGCAGCGGTTCACGGTCGGGTATTGAGTCGCCTGCTTCGCGGGCTCGCCCGCTCCCACAGGTATTGCACAGGTTTCAAAATCCTGTGCGTCACCTGTAGGAGCGGGCGAGCCCGCGAACAGGCCTTCACAAGCTGGCCTGGCCCTCCAGCCAGTCCAGCAACTCCAGCAACCCCGCGGGCAGGTTCCTGGCCTGGCTCACCAGGTAGTAGCCCTTACCGGTCCGCACCTTCAGCGCAAACGGCATGCAAAGCCGCCCGCTACGCAAGTCATCGCCAATCAGCGACCAATCACCGATAGCCACGCCTGTCCCCTGCGACGCCATGGCCATGGCCATGTCCAGCGTTTCGAAGTGCTGCTTCGGCCCCTGCGCAGCCAGCGTTACCCCAGCCGCCTGCAGCCATAACCGCCAATCATGCTCATCCCGCGAGGGGTGCAGCAACATGTGCCGCGCCAGGTCTTCAACCTGCTGCAAGGGCAGCGGCCCCTCACGCAAAGACGGTGCGCACACCGGCGTCAGTTGCTCATCGAACAGCTTGCGCACCTGCAGCCCGTGGTTCGGTGCCTCGCCATAGACCACCGCGGCATCAAAGCCCTCGCGGCGCAAATCCACGCCATGCTGAACGGTCGTGGTCAGTTCCACCGGTACATCCGGGCGCAGTGCCTGCCACTCCATCAAGCGCGGCAGCAGCCAGCGCATCACGCACGTGGGGGCCTTCAACTGCAGGGTCGTGCTGTGCTCTCCCACCTCACGCACCCCTTGTTCGATCAGCGCAAACACCTGTTGCACCCGTGGCAGCCAGTCCTGGCCTTCACGGGTCAGGCTCAAACCGCGGGCCTGGCGCTGGAACAGGGCATAACCCAAGTGCTGCTCCAGGGCGGCGATCTGCCGGCTGACGGCGCCCTGGGTGATGTGCAACTGCTGCCCGGCGCGGGTGAAATTGCAGCACTGGGCAGTGATCAGGAAGGTATGCAAGGCGGGTAGGGGCGGGAGGCGTTTCATCGCAATAAGCCATGACTTCAGGACATGGCTAGTATGTGTTTTTTTGCATTGTGGCGATAGCCTTGGCTTGGGTCCAATAAGCGCATAACCCAACAAGATTGATGGTGAACCCCATGGCAACCTGCGGCGAAGTGCTGGTCAAACTCCTTGAAGGCTATGGCGTGGACCATGTCTTCGGCATCCCCGGCGTGCATACGGTGGAGCTGTACCGAGGCCTGGCGGGCTCGTCCATTCGCCATATCACCCCGCGCCACGAGCAGGGCGCCGGGTTCATGGCTGACGGCTATGCGCGCACCCGTGGCAAACCCGGGGTGTGCTTCATCATTACCGGCCCGGGCATGACCAACATCGCCACCGCCATGGGCCAGGCCTATGCCGATTCGATTCCGATGCTGGTGATCTCCAGCGTGCAGTCGCGTGACCAGTTGGGCGGTGGCCGTGGCAAGCTGCACGAGTTGCCTGACCAGGCGGCGCTGGTGGCGGGTGTCGCGGCGTTTTCGCACACCCTGATGAATGCAGCCGACCTGCCACAGGTATTGGCGCGGGCCTTCGCGGTATTCGACAGCGCCCGGCCGCGCCCGGTGCATATCGAAATACCGCTGGATGTGCTGGTTCAGCCCGCCGACCAACTGTTGCCGGGCCGCCCGGTACGGGGTAACCGGGCAGGGGCTGCACCGCAGGCCGTGGCGCAGATGGCTGAACGCCTGGCCAGCGCGCGGCGGCCATTGATCTTGGCCGGTGGGGGTGCCTTGGCAGCAGGTGCTGCGTTGGCCCGCCTGGCCGAGCACCTGCAGGCACCGGTAGCCCTGACCATCAATGCCAAGGGCTTGCTGCCATCCAGCCACCCGCTGCAGATTGGCTCGACCCAGTCGCTACCGGCTACGCGGGCGCTGGTGGCCGAGGCCGACGTGGTGCTGGCGATCGGTACCGAACTGGCCGAAACCGATTATGACGTGACCTTCAAAGGCGGTTTCGACATCCCGGGGAGCCTGCTGCGCATCGACATCGACCCGGACCAGACCGTGCGCAACTACCTGCCGGAACTGGCACTGGTGGCCGATGCCGAACTGGCTGCCGAAGCGCTGCTGGCGGCCTTGCAGGCGCAGCCGCAGGGGATACACGACCGCAACTGGGGGCGGGCTCGCGTGACCAGGCTGCGGGAAGCCTTGGCAACCGGCTGGGACCAGCCGACCCTGAGCCAGACACGCTTGTTGACGGCCATCGTGCAGCGCCTGCCCGGTGTTGTGCTGGTGGGCGATTCTACCCAGCCGGTCTACACCGGTAACCTGACCTTGGACATGGACCAGCCGCGCCGCTGGTTCAACGCCTCGACGGGGTACGGCACCCTGGGCTATGCCTTGCCGGCGGCCATGGGTGCCTGGTTGGGCAGTGCCGAGCACGCTGCTGAGCGGGCGCCAGTGGTGTGCCTGATTGGCGATGGCGGCCTGCAGTTCACGCTGCCGGAGTTGGCCAGTGCCGTGGAGGCGCAGGTGCCGTTGATCGTGCTGCTGTGGAATAACCAAGGCTACGAAGAGATCAAGAAGTACATGCTCAACCGGGCGATCGAGCCGGTCGGGGTGGATATCCATACCCCAGACTTCATCGGCGTGGCGCGGGCGTTGGGGGCCGCAGCGCAGAGCGTGGCGGATGTGGCGCAATTGCAGGCGGCGCTGGGGCAGGCGGTGGAGCGCAAGGGGCCGACATTGATCCAGGTAGACCAGCACCAGTGGCAGGGCACGGTTGTCGGTTGAACCTTGAGTCTTGGGTTGCTGGTGCCGGCCCTATCGCTGGCAAGCCAGCTCCCACAAATGGACTGCCCCCAATAAGTGGGACACCAATCCAATTTCTTGGGGGGCAGTCCACCCTGTGGGAGATTCTATGGTTCCTGGCAAGGGTAGCCGGAGCATCTTCAGCGCCTGTGAGATCGAGCCCCGCCCGCGCGGCGCAATCGCGAGCTGCGCTCGCTCCTACGTCTGTTTCGGGCCAGTAACCCCTGTGCCAGATGCGCGCGGCCGCCTTGTTCGTACGACGCGACTTTGAGGCATGCGCCAAGAG
>NZ_DKJF01000071.1:0-28416 GCF_002454615.1 Pseudomonas sp. UBA6699 | reverse complement strand
AAATAAACTTTCAGGGCGCTTGAAAAGCAAAGCGGGGAGGCCTTTCGGCCTCCCCGCTTCTATATAGGTACACCGCCAGGCAATCACTCAGCCTTCAGCGTAACCCGCCCGAAGGACTTCTTACCCGCCTGGCACACATGCGTAGCACCCAGACCAAACAGGAAATCCTTGTCGACCACCACACCATCCACTTTCACTGCACCAGCACTCAGCAAGTCACGCGCCTGCGCCGAGTTCTTCACCAGGCCAGCACGGTTCAGAACCGCAGCGATAGGCAAGCCTTCCGCCGAAACCACCTCTACCTCCGGCAGGTCTTCAGGCAGCTCGCCTTCTTTCATACGGTTGCCCGCAGCACGGTGCGCATTGGCGGCAGCCTCCTCACCATGGAAACGCGCGACTATCTCTTCCGCCAGCTTGATCTTGATGTCTCGCGGGTTGGCGCCATTGGCCACATCGGCGCGGAACTGCTCAATCTCTTCCATGGAGCGGAAGCTCAGCAGCTCGAAGTAACGCCACATGAGCGTATCCGGAATCGACACCAGCTTGCTGTACATCACGCCCGGCGCTTCCTGGATACCGACATAGTTGCCCAGCGACTTGGACATTTTCTTCACACCGTCCAGCCCTTCGAGCAACGGCATGGTCACGATGTTCTGCGCTTCCTGGCCATAGGCACGCTGCAGTTCGCGCCCCATCAGCAGGTTGAACTTCTGGTCGGTACCACCCAGCTCGACGTCTGCTTTCAGCGCGACCGAATCGTAGCCCTGCACCAGCGGGTAGAGGAACTCGTGAATGGCAATCGACTGGTTGGTGGTGTAGCGCTTGTCGAAGTCATCACGCTCGAGCATGCGCGCCACAGTGTACTGCGAGGCCAGGCGAATAAAGTCGGCCGGGGTCAGCTTGTCCATCCAGGTGGAGTTGAAGGCGACTTCGGTCTTGGCCGGATCAAGAATCTTGAACACCTGCTGCTTGTAGGTCTCGGCGTTGTCCAGCACCTGCTCACGAGTCAGCGGCGGACGCGTTGCGCTCTTGCCGCTTGGGTCGCCGATCATGCCGGTGAAGTCGCCGATCAGGAAGATGACCTGGTGGCCCAGCTCCTGGAACTGACGCAGCTTGTTGATCAGCACCGTGTGCCCCAGGTGCAGGTCCGGGGCGGTCGGGTCGAAGCCGGCCTTGATGCGCAGAGGCTGGCCGCGCTTGAGCTTCTCAACCAGTTCCGACTCGACCAGTACTTCTTCCGCACCGCGCTTGATAAGCGCCAGCTGCTCTTCAACCGACTTCATAGACAAACCCGCAAGGCTCAGATTCAGGGGGAGCCAACCATACAAGATCGGCCGTCAAATACAAGTTTTGCAAAGGAATGTGACCCGGGCACAGGCTTGCGACGTCTACGCGCCCTTGCGTGAAAGTGGATTTGGTTATATTTTATACAGTTATTTCATCTTCATCATGTCATTCATCTATTCCATTTCACCTTTTTCAAAGTCACCTTACCCATGACCAACGAACCGCCTAAAGCGCCACCGCTTTATCCGAAGAGCCACCTGTTGGCCGCCAGCGGCATTGCCGCCCTGCTCAGCCTGGCTTTGCTGGTATTTCCGTCCAGCGAAGTGGAAGCCAAGAAAACCACCCTAAACCTCGAGCTGGAAAGCCCTGCCGAACAATTGAAGGACGAAGCCCGCGCTGCGCCCATGGTGCAGGCACAGGGTGAGCAAGGCTCACCTTTCGCCCAGATAGAAGCAGCCACACCCGAAACCCAGAAAGCCGAGCAGCCAACGCAAGACGCCAAACAGGTCGCCGAAGCCGCCAAGCAACCAGGCCACCGCGAGGTTACCGTAGCGCGCGGCGATACCCTGTCCACGCTGTTTGCCAAGGTCGGCCTGCCAGCCAATGCCGTGCACGACCTACTGGCCAGCAACAAGCAGGCCAAGCAGTTCACCCAACTCAAGCACGGCCAGGTCCTGCAGTTCGAACTCGACAAGGATGGCCAACTGGCCAGCCTGCACAGCAAGGTCAGCAACCTTGAAACCATCAGCCTGAGCAAAAGCGCCAAAGGCTTTACCTTCAACCGTGAAATCAGCAAGCCGGTGGTGCGTACTGCCTATGCCCACGGGGTCATCAAAAGCTCGCTGTCAGCATCTGCCCAGCGTGCCGGCCTTTCCCACAGCATGACCATGGACATGGCGCGCGTGCTGGGCTACGACATCGACTTCGCCCAGGATATTCGCCCAGGCGACGAGTTCGACGTGGTCTACGAGCAGAAGGTGATGGATGGCAAGGTCGTCGGCACGGGCAATATCCTTTCGGCGCGCTTCACCAACCGTGGCAAAACCTACACTGCCGTGCGCTACACCAACAAGCAGGGCAACACTACCTACTACACCGCCGACGGCAACAGCCTGCGCAAAGCCTTCATCCGCACCCCGGTGGACTTCGCCCGTATCAGTTCGCGCTTCTCCGCCGGCCGCAAGCACCCGATCCTGAACAAGATTCGCGCGCACAAGGGCGTTGACTACGCAGCCCCACGCGGCACGCCTATCAAGGCAGCAGGCGACGGCCGCATCGAACTGGCCGGGCGCCGCGGCGGCTACGGCAACACCGTGATCATCCAGCACGGTAACCGCTACAAGACGCTGTATGGCCACATGCAGGGCTTTGCCAAAGGCATCAAGACCGGTAGCACCGTCAAGCAGGGCCAGATCATCGGTTACATCGGCACCACCGGCCTTTCCACCGGGCCTCATCTTCACTATGAGTTCCAGGTCAATGGCGTGCATGTCGACCCCCTGAGCCAGAAGGTGCCAATGGCCGACCCGATCGCCAAGAACGAGCGTCAACGCTTCTTGCAGCAGAGCCAGCCACTGATCGCCCGCATGGATCAGGAAAAGGCCACCCTGCTCGCCGCGAACAAGCGCTAAGCCATGGCGCTTTACCTGGGGGTGATGTCCGGTACCAGCCTGGATGGCCTGGACATCGCCTTGGTCGAACAAGGCGAGCAGCTTGAACTGCTCGCCACGCTCTACCTGCCAATGCCCGCCAGCCTGCGCCAGGACTTGCTTGCCCTGTGCAGCAGCGGCCCTGACGAAATCGCCCGGGCAGCATTGGCGGAAAATCACTGGGCCACCCTTGCGGCCGAGGGTATACGCCAGCTGCTCGCTCAGCAGGGCCTGCAGGCTGACGCCATACGCGCCATTGGTAGCCATGGTCAGACGGTCCGTCACGAACCCGCCCGCGGCTTCACCGTACAGATCGGTAACCCCGCGCTGCTCGCCGAGCTTACTGGTATCAGCGTGGTAGCCGACTTCCGCCGCCGCGATGTGGCCGCCGGCGGGCAAGGCGCGCCACTTGTCCCGGCCTTCCACGAAACCCTGTTCAGCCACCTGGGCCAACGGGTAGCGATTCTCAATGTGGGCGGTTTCAGCAACCTCAGCCTGATCGAGCGGGATGCACCGGTGCATGGCTTTGATTGCGGCCCAGGCAATGTTTTGCTGGATGCCTGGGTCGAGCGCAAACGCGGCCAGGCCTACGATGCCGACGGTGCCTGGGCTACCACCGGCGTGGTGCAGGCCGATTTGCTGCACGCATTGATGAGCGACCCGTTCTTCGCGGGCAGCGGCCCCAAGAGTACCGGCCGTGAGGTGTTCAACCTGCCTTGGCTCGACCGCCACCTCGCCGGCCTGCGCGCCTACCGGGACGAGGATGTGCAGGCGACACTGCTGGAGTTGACCGCACGCAGCATCATCGACTCGCTGGAAAACGCGCAACAAGGCACCGAAGCACTGTTGGTCTGCGGTGGAGGAGCCCGCAACGGTGCGCTGATGGCCCGCCTCGGCCAACTGCTGCCCACTGCACGTGTTACAAGCACCAGTGCCCATGGCGTAGACCCTGACTGGGTCGAAGCCATGGCCTTCGCCTGGCTGGCCCATTGCTGCCTGGAGGGCATCGCCGCCAACCGCCCCAGCGTCACTGCCGCCAGGGGCCTGCGCATACTCGGTGCAATCTATCCGGCATGACACCAAGGCCAGAAAGCAAAACGCCGCGCAATTGCGCGGCGTTTTCGTATCGACCCGAATTCAGATCGAGAACGACGACCCGCAACCGCAGGTGGTGGCGGCATTCGGGTTCTTGATCACAAAGCGCGAACCTTCCAGGCCTTCCTGGTAGTCCACTTCGGCACCGGCCAGGTACTGGAAGCTCATCGGGTCGACCACCAGGGAAACGCCTTCGCGCTCGACGATGGTGTCGTCTTCAGCCACGTCTTCATCGAAGGTGAAGCCGTACTGAAAGCCCGAGCAACCGCCCCCGGTCACGAACACCCGCAGCTTCAGACGTTCATTGCCTTCCTCATTGACCAGGTTCTTCACCTTCTGGGCTGCGCCATGGGTGAATTCCAGGCCGGTAGGGGTGAAGGTTTCGACGCTCATGTTGATTCTCCCGGCGCGGTAGCCGCCATATAACTCTCGATGACGCGCATTATCCGCTTTCCCGAGAAAATTGGTCAACAATACGTAAGCCGCAAGCGACAACCTACACGCCGCAAGCTCGGCCCGCAGGTGTGCAGCTCGCGGCGTCTGTCACGGCAGCAAGCCTGCGTGGGACAGGCCCATGCGCTCATCCAGGCCAAACAGGATGTTGAGGTTCTGCACTGCCTGCCCCGAAGCGCCCTTCACCAGGTTGTCGATCACCGAGAGCACCACTACCAGGTCCCCGCCCTGCGGGCGATGAACGGCAATGCGGCAAACGTTGGCACCGCGCACGCTGCGGGTTTCCGGGTGGCTACCAGCCGGCATCACGTCGACGAACGGCTCATCGGCGTAGCGTTTCTCGAACAACGCCTGCAGGTCGACCGAAGTATCGGCCACGTTCGCGTACAGGGTAGCGTGGATACCACGGATCATCGGTGTCAGGTGCGGCACGAACGTCAGGCCGATGTCCTTGCCGGCCGCCTGGCGCAGGCCCTGGCTGATTTCCGGCAAGTGGCGATGCCCCTTGACGGCATAGGCCTTCATGCTTTCACCGGCTTCGCAGAACAGCGAACCCACTGCCGCACCACGCCCGGCGCCGCTGACACCCGACTTACAGTCGGCGATCAGCCGCGCGGGGTCGGCCAGACCCGCTTCCAGTAACGGCAGGAAACCGAGCTGGGTGGCGGTCGGGTAGCAACCCGGCACGGCAATCAGGCGCGCCTGGCGAATCTTCTCGCGGTTCACTTCGGGCAGGCCATACACGGCATCCTTGAGCAGTTCAGGCGCGCCATGCGGCTGACCGTACCACTTGCCCCACTCGGTGGCATCCTGCAGACGGAAGTCAGCCGACAGGTCGATCACCTTGGTACCCGCCGCCAGCAATTCGCCGGCCAGTGCGTGGGCAACGCCATGCGGTGTGGCGAAGAACACGACGTCGCAAGCAGCCAGGGCCTTGCTGTCGGGTACGCTGAACGCCAGCCCGTCATAGTGGCCGCGCAGGTTCGGGTACATGTCTGCCACCGCCACGCCCGCCTCCGAGCGCGAAGTGATGACAGCCACTTCGGCCTGTGGATGCTGTGCCAGCAGACGCAACAGTTCGACGCCGGTGTAACCGGTGCCGCCAACAATACCGACCTTGATCATAACGCTTGCCCCTTATCAACGAGCCGTCTGGAAAGCGCACGATAATAGGGGCGCGAGGCGCCTGTAACAACTCTCCGGGTGTCCCTTCCGGCGCCCGACCACTACTATCTGACGACCGTGATTACCTGAAGGAACACCCTCCATGCTTTACCTATGGATCAAAGCGCTGCATATCGTCAGCGTAGTCTGCTGGTTCGCCGGCCTGTTCTATCTGCCGCGGCTGTTCGTGTACCACGCCCAGAGCCAGGACAGCATCAGCCAGGAACGCTTCGTGACCATGGAGCGCAAGCTCTACCGCGGCATCATGAACCCGGCAATGATCGCCACCTATGTATTTGGCGCCTGGATGCTCTACCTCAACCCCGGCTGGCTGAGCCAGGGCTGGCTGCATGCCAAGCTGACCCTGGTAATCCTGCTCACCGGCTACCATCACGTGTGTGGCGCCCAGCGCAAACGCTTCGCCAGCGGCACCAACACACGCAGCCACGTCTATTATCGCTGGTTCAACGAAGTGCCCGTGCTCATCCTGCTGGGCATCGTGATTCTGGTGGTGGTCAAGCCGTTCTGACACAGCCACCTCAACTATCAGCAAGCCCAGCCGCGCTGCAAGGCCATTGGCCCCCGGGCCTTGTAGCAAAACGCAGCACCTGGCACGGGCAAGCTGTACACTAGGCGCCCTCTTCCGCCCCCAGGAGCCTTGCATGTCCCGTTACGCCATGATCACTGGTGCTTCCAGCGGCCTGGGCCTGGCCCTGGCGGAAGCGCTGGCACGGCGTGGACGCAACCTGATCCTGGTGGCACGCCAGCGCGAAACGCTGGAACCGGTCGCCCTCGAGCTGACCCAACGCTTTGGTGTAGAGGTACTGTTCCGCGCCTGCGACCTCAGCCAGCCGCTGCGCCTGTCAGGTTTCGTGCTGGAGCTGGAAGAAGGCGAGCGGCGCATCGACCTGCTGGTCAACTGTGCCGGTTTGCGCACCTACGGCCCATTCCTGGCCCATGAGTGGGCCGACGAGCAAGACCTGCTCGAGGTCAACGTGCTGGCCATGAGCCGGCTATGCCATGCAATCGGCAACCTGATGGCCGTGCAGGGTGGCGGGCAGATCCTCAACGTTGCAGGCCTGGCCGGGGTCGCACCTGGGCCATGGATGGCGGCCTATGCCGCCAGCAAAGCCTACGTGCTGAGCTTTTCCCAGGCACTGCGCGAGGAGCTCAAGCGCGCCGGCATCAAGGTCTCGGTACTGTGCCCCGGCCCGGTACGCTCTGCACGGCGGCGCATCCCCCGCCTGGATGGCAAGCCACGCTGCCTGAGCCCCGAGGAAGTGGCCCTGTACACGGTGCGGGCGCTGGACAAGAACCGCGCCCTGATCATGCCAGGGCGGCGCAACCGCTGGCTGGCCTTCGCCCCCCGTCTGCTGCCACGCTGGCTGGTACGCAAACTGGCCGGCGCCATTCACCGCCGCTATTGCCCGGCCGGCATGGAATAGCCACTGGGCGATTGGCGCCTGGCTGAGTACACTCGGCCCGACCTTCACCATGGAGCAGTGCTGTGGACGATCTATTCCTCAAAATCATCAACCGGGAAATTCCGGCGGATATCATCTACGAAGACGACCAGGTCCTGGCGTTCAAGGACATTGCTCCCGCGGCGCCGGTGCATTTCCTGGTCATCCCGAAAAAGCACATTCCTACCCTCAATCACCTCACAGAAGAGGACAAGGCCCTGGCAGGCCACATCCTGTTCACTGCCCAGCGCCTGGCAGTCGAACAAGGCTGCGAGGAAGGCTTCCGCGTGGTAATGAACTGCAACCCCAAAGGCGGCCAGACCGTCTACCACATCCACATGCACGTGCTTGGCCAGCGCCAGATGAACTGGCCGCCGGGCTGATCCACGGCAAGCGACCCCGCCGCTATTGCGGTAAACTGTCGGGCACATTCTTGCGGAGGTGCCCGATGGCTACCGAACGTCACTACTCGCCGCTCGACCGCTTGTTGCTGCAGGCCGATACCGCCATGCGCACCTTGCTGCCCTTCAGCGGCCAACCCGCCCGGCCGTCACCGGCCATCATCCAGCCAGACGCCAACCTGGACGAACAGCAAACCCGCCACATTGCCGGGCTGATGCGCATCAACCATACCGGTGAAGTCTGCGCCCAGGCCCTGTACCAAGGTCAGGCCCTGACGGCCAAGCTGCCCGAAGTGCGCAAGGCCATGGAACATGCCGCCGAGGAAGAAATCGACCACCTGGCGTGGTGCGAGCAACGCATTCGCCAGCTGAACAGCCACCCAAGCGTGCTCAACCCCCTGTTCTATGGCATGTCCTTCGGCATCGGCGCACTGGCCGGGCTGGTCAGCGACAAGGTCAGCCTGGGTTTCGTCGCCGCCACCGAGCACCAGGTATGCAAGCACCTGGACGAACACCTTGAGCAGTTGCCGCAAGAAGACGAAAAGTCCCGCGCCATTCTTGAGCAGATGCGCGTCGACGAAGAGCAGCACGCCGAGTCCGCCCTGGAAGCCGGTGGCTACCGTTTCCCTGCCCCTGTGCGCTTCGGTATGAGCTTGCTGGCCAAGGTCATGACCAAGAGCACCTACCGCATCTGAAGGCTGCCCCATGACGGACCGAATCGACGCCAAGGACCTGGCGCGTGCCGTGCAAGCCGGCGTTCTCCAGCCTGGCCAGGACCAGGCCCTGCTGGCGTTCCTGCGCCAGCAACCGCCAGCACGCGGTACCTTTCAGCTGGCCCATGTCGCCTTCTACTTCGGCGCCATGCTGATCATGGCGGCCATGGGCTGGTTGCTCACCGAGGCCTGGATGAGCATCGGCGACGCCGCACTGCTGGTCATCGCCAGCCTGTACATCGGGCTGATCACCTTGTTTGCCCTCAACTTGCAGCGGCGTGCGCAGCCCGTAGCCGCCGGGGTACTGGCCGCCGTCGCGGTCAGTATCGTGCCGCTGGCAGTGTTCGCCATCGAACGCTTGGCGGGTTGGTGGCCAATCGATGACACCCAGGCCAACTACCACCACTACTACACCTACGTGCAAGGCGGCTGGCTGGCGATGGAGGCGGCCACGGTAGTGGCCGGTTTGCTGATGCTGCGGTTGATCCCTTACCCGTTCATCGTCATGCCGATCGCCGTGGCCCTATGGTTCATGTCGATGGACATGACTGAGTGGTTCTTCGGCTCGCCGTTCAGCTGGGCGCAGCGCCGTGAGGTTTCCCTGTGGTTCGGCCTGGGAATGCTGGTGGTGTTCCTGCTGGTGGACGGCCGTACACGCGAGGACTATGCCCGCTGGGGGTACCTGGCAGGGCTGGCGGCATTCTGGGGCGGGCTGACGCTACTGGACAGCGGCAGCGAGCTGGGCAAGGCGCTGTACTGCCTGATAAACATTGCGCTGATGGGCATGGCAGTGCTGCTGCGCCGGCCGGTGTTCATGGTGTTCGGCGCGCTGGGGGTTGCGGCCTACCTGGGCTACCTGGCGTATGAGGTATTCGCGCAATCGCTGCTGTTCCCGGTCGTGGTGACGCTGATCGGGCTGGGGGTCATCTGGCTGGGGCTGGTCTACCAGAAGCGCCGGGAGCGGTTGAGCCGCGCAATGCGCAGCGGCTTGCCAGCATGGCTTCGCTCTGCATTGCCGGCACTGCGCAACTGATGGTGTCGGGACCGCTTGGCGGCCCCAAAAAACCCGGCTTCAACCCAACTCTACAATCTCGTACCCGTGGGTAATCTCGACCCCGGCACGCTCGAGCATGATCGACGCAGAGCAGTACTTCTCTGCCGACAGCTCGACCGCGCGCTTGACCTGCGCTTCTTTCAGCCCGCGCCCCTTAACGACGAAGTTCATGTGGATCTTGGTGAACACTTTCGGGTCTTCACTGGCGCGCTCGGCTTCCAGAAACGCCTCGCAGCTCTCCACCGCCTGGCGCGACTTCTTCAGAATACTGACCACGTCAAAGCTGCTGCAGCCACCCAACCCCAACAGCAGCATCTCCATAGGGCGCACACCCAGGTTGCGGCCGCCGGCCTCGGGCGGGCCATCCATCACGACGACATGGCCGCTGCCCGATTCGCCGAGAAACATTGCCTCACCGGCCCACTGGATACGTGCCTTCATCTACCTGGACTCCTGATATTCGGAAAAGGGTGTCAGCTTAGACCTTGTGCGGCTGTGGGAAAAGTACGAGAGGACTCGGTTTAGTACCGAAACATCTTGTAGTGTCTGATAAGCTGGCGCCAAATGACTGGCGCCTGCCGCTGTCGATCTACAAAAATACCCAAGCCTCGTATCGAACAGGACTTCGTGATGGTTGCCTCTGCCCTACCCGCAAAGATCAAGAACATCGACAAGTTGCTGGTGCACTGCCAGCGCCGCCGCTTCACCGCAAAAAGCAACATCATCTGCGCTGGCGACCGGGCCGAAACACTGTCGTTCATCATCAAGGGGTCGGTCACCATCATCATCGAAGACGATGACGGTCATGAAATGATCATCGCCTACCTCAACCCGGGCGATTTCTTTGGCGAGCTGGGGCTGTTCGAGCCCGTTGAGGGTGAGCAGCAGCGCAGCGCCTGGGTACGGGCGAAGACGGAATGCGAAGTGGCCGAGATCAGTTACGAGAAATTTCGCGAAGTGGCGCGCCAGGACCCGGAAATTCTCTACGCCCTGGGCAGCCAGATGGCCCAACGCCTTCGTAATACCACACGCAAGGTCGGCGACCTGGCGTTCTTCGACGTAACCGGCCGCGTCGCCCGCTGCCTGCTGGAGCTGTGCAAGCAGCCCGACGCCATGACCCATCCGGATGGCATGCAGATCAAGATCACCCGCCAGGAAATCGGCCGCATCGTCGGTTGCTCGCGGGAAATGGTCGGCCGCGTGCTCAAAGACCTCGAAGAGCGCAGCCTGGTCCATGTCAAAGGCAAGACCATGGTGGTCTACGGTACCCGCTAATCCCTGGGCAGGTCGGCCAAGACCCTGGCGTAAGCTTGCGAGAGGCGCTGGAACCAGGGCACTGCGGGCGCCACTTCGTGCAAGGCAATGTGTGCGTCGGCGCGGCAACGCTGCTCAAGCGCGCAGCACTCGTTGAAACGGTTGACCGCCGCCACCATCGCCTCACGTTCGTTGTCCAGCAACAACGCGCCGTGCACCAGTACCACCGGGCGTTTGCCGCCCAGGCCCTGGCGCCAGCGCTGGGCGGTACCGACCAGCTTGCGGCCATTGAGGTTGACGTTGTAGCGGCCGTCGCAAAAGGCGCCGTCGATTTCCCCCACCGACGCTACCCCGCCCCACTCGCGCAACACATCGCACAGTGGCAGGCACAGGCGCTCATAAGCGGTTTCGATGCGGCCATGGTCGCCTTCGCTGCGCGGCGCGGCATAGACCAGCGCCACGTTCACGGTGGCATGCGACTGCGGGACCGGCTCACCGCCGGTTTCACGCAGCAATACCGGCCAACCGGCGATCGCCAGTTCTGCGCAGGCTGTTTCGAAATTGGCTAGCCGGCTCATGCGCCGGGGCATCACCAAGGCATGGTCAGTGGGGCGCCAGAACAGCACACCACTCTCACGTTCGCCACGGCAAACGGCGGCCAGCAGGTCCTGTTCGGCGTGCAAGCCCTGCTCGACAGTCAGGGCCAGGGGTTGATCGCTCATCGCTCCACCTTGGATGTTGTTTTCAAGGGCCTCTTGCCGGGCCCGTAAAAAAGCCGGCAATCACGCCGGCTTCATTGCAATCAGTCCAGTTGCTGAACAGTTTTCTTCACCTGGTCCGGGAAGAACAGCCGCTGTAGCTCCAGCCCAGGTTGTTCGGCGCGCATGAATGCCTCACCCACCAGGAACGAATAAACGTCGTTGATCGCCATCAGCTCGACATCGGCCCGGTTCAAGATACCGCTCTCGGTAATTGCCAGGCGATCACGCGGTATGCGCGGCAGCAGGTCGAGGGTGGTTTCCAGGCTGACTTCAAAGGTGTGCAGGTTGCGGTTGTTCACGCCCACCAGCGGTGTATCCAGGGTTTTCAGCGCACGCTCCAGCTCATCGCCATCGTGCACTTCTACCAGTACATCGAGGCCGACGTCCTTGGCGGTGGCGGCCAGTTCGGCCATCTTCACGTCATCCAGCGCCGACACGATCAGCAGCACGCAGTCCGCACCCAAGGCCCGCGCCTCGACGATCTGGTAGGGGTCGATCATGAAATCCTTGCGGATCACGGGCAGGGAAACCGCCGCACGAGCCTGCTGCAAGTACTCATCGGCACCCAGGAAGTAGTCCACATCGGTCAGCACCGACAGGCAGGTAGCACCGCCCTTCTCGTAGCTGACAGCGATTTCCGCCGGCATGAAGTCTTCACGGATCACGCCCTTGCTGGGCGAGGCCTTCTTGATTTCGGCAATCACCGCAGGCTGCTTGCGCTTGGCCTGCTCGATCAAGGCATTGGCAAAGCCCCGGGGAGCGTCAGCGGCCTTGGCCAGGCCCTCCAATTCGCGAAGGCTGACCCGCGCGCTGCGCTCGGCCACTTCCTGGAACTTGCGGGCAATGATCTTTTCCAGCACCGTCGGCACGCTCATGCTTCGTTCTCCACCTTGAATACTGCAGTAAATGCACCCAGTTCCTGCAGCTTTTCCCAAGCCAGGCCGGTGTGCAGTACGTCATGGGCCAGTTCCACACCGGCTTTCAGGCTCATGGCATGGTCAGCGGCGTACAGCGCCGCACCGGCATTGAGCACGATCATCTCGGCAGCTTTCTGGCCGTTTTCAGTCTTGCGCCGGCCCAGTGCATCACGGATCAGTTCCAGTGACGCCTGCGGGCTCTCAACGGCCAGGCCATGCAGGCTCTGGCTTTTCATGCCGAGGTCTTCCGGCTCGACCCAGTATTCGGTGATCTCGTCGTTCTTCAGCTCGGCCACAAAGGTGGGGGCAGCCAGGCTGAACTCATCCAGGCCATCCTTCGAGTGCACCACCAGCACATGCTTGCTGCCCAGGCGCTGCAGCACCTCGGCCAACGGCCGGCACAGGGCCTGAGCGAACACGCCGACCACCTGGTGTTTCACCCCGGCCGGATTCGTAAGCGGGCCGAGCATGTTGAACAGGGTACGCATACCCAGCTCGCGGCGCGGGCCAGCGGCGTGCTTCATTGCCGAGTGATGGCTTTGCGCGAACATGAAGCCGATCCCCAGGCTGTCGATGCAGCGGCCCACTTGCGTTGGCGTCAGGTTCAGGTAGATGCCGGCAGCTTCCAGCAAGTCGGCACTGCCGCTCTTGCCCGACACCGCGCGGTTGCCATGCTTGGCCACTGGGCAGCCCGCCGCCGCCAGCACGAACGACGAAGCGGTGGAAACATTGAAGATGTTGGCACCGTCACCGCCGGTACCGACGATATCCACCACACCCTCCAGGCTCCGCAGCTCGACCTTGTCGGCCAGCTCGCGCATCACCGATACCGCGCCCACGATCTCGTCGATGCTCTCGCTTTTCATGCGCATGCCCATCAGGAAGGCGCCGATCTGCGCTTCGCTGCACTGGCCTGTCATGATCTGGCGCATCACATCGCGCATTTCTTCGGTCGAAAGGTCCAGCTGGCCAACGATACGGCTCAGCGCGCTTTTGATGTCCATATTCAATCCTTAGCGGCGGCCGCCGGTCTGCTTGAGGAAGTTGGCGAACAGCTCGTGGCCCTGCTCGGTGAGGATCGACTCAGGGTGGAACTGCACCCCTTCGATGTTCAGCGTTTTGTGTCGCAGGCCCATGATCTCGTCGACCGAACCATCTGCATGGGCCGTCCAGGCGGTCACTTCCAGGCAGTCAGGCAAGGTGTCGCGCTTGACCACCAGCGAGTGGTAGCGGGTCACCGTCAGCGGGTTGTTGAGGCCGGCAAACACGCCGAGGTCGCGGTGGAGTACCGGGCTGGTCTTGCCATGCATCACCTGGCGAGCCCGGACCACGTCACCGCCAAAGGCCTGGCCGATGGACTGGTGGCCCAGGCATACGCCGAGGATCGGCAGCTTGCCGGCGAAATGCAGGATGGCCTCGATGGACACGCCCGCCTCGCTCGGCGTGCACGGGCCAGGGGAGACGACGATCCGCTCGGGGTTCAGGGCTTCGATCTGGGCAATGGTCAGTTCGTCATTGCGAACGACCTTGACCTCGGCACCCAGCTCGCCAAGGTACTGCACAACGTTGTAAGTAAATGAGTCGTAGTTGTCGATCATCAGTAACATGGTGTTAAACCTCTTGAACTTACTGACTTCAAATTCGAACCTCCCTCTGCCCGCCATAGCGGTGGCTGTGCCACTTGAGGGCGAGGAACAGGAAGGCAAACAGGGGCGGGCCGGACTGGCCGGCAGGGGATAAAGTCAGGCGCGCCAACGCCAACGGGCGTGGGCCTTGATTACGCGCATCAAGAGTTTGCTGACGATCAACACAGGGTAGGTCTCGCTCATACGTCACGGCACAGTAGCCTACCGGCGCGGCGGGCGCAATATGCCTGTAAACACGGGGAAACGAATGGACTTGGGAGCGAAGCCCCACGATTTGCTAATGTCGATCAGGTTGTTCTCATAAAAACAAAGAAAAGGATGTTCCGCGATGAGAAAAGCTCCACTTTTGCGCTTTGCCTTCGCTTCATTAGCCTTGGCCTGCAGCCAGGCCTTTGCCGCCCCCTCGCCCTATTCCACGCTGATCGTATTCGGCGACAGCCTGGCAGATGCCGGGCAGTTCCCCGACCTGACAGGTGGCACCTCCGGCGCACGCTTCACCAACCGTGAGGCCGATGGCAATTTTGCCCCGGTGTCGCCGATGATCCTCGGTGGCCGTTTGGGCATAGACCCCAATGCGCTGAACCCCTCCACCTCCGTCGGTGTACGCCCCGACGGCAACAACTGGGCGGTAGGGGGCTACACCACGCAACAGATTCTTGATTCGATCACCGAAACCTCCAGAACCGTCATTCCACCCGGCAACCCAGGCGCCGGGACGGTGTTGCGAGAGAAGCCTGGCTACCTGGCCAACGGGCTGCGCGCCGACCCCAATGCCCTGTACTACCTGACCGGCGGCGGCAACGACTTTCTGCAAGGCCTGGTCAACAGCCCGGCCGACGCAGTGGCGGCCGGCGCTCGGCTGGCCGCCAGCGCTCAGGCCCTGCAACAGGGCGGCGCACGCTACATCATGGTCTGGCTGCTACCCGACCTTGGCCAGACACCGAACTTCAGCGGCACGCCGCAACAGAACCCGCTGTCGTTGCTGTCCGGGGCGTTCAATCAATCGCTGCTGGGCCAGCTGAGGCAGATCGATGCCCAGGTCGTCCCCCTGAACATCCCTGTGTTGCTGAGCGAGGCCTTGGCCAGCCCCAGCCAGTTCGGCCTGGCACCTGACCAGAACCTGGTCGGCACTTGCTACAGCGGGCAAGGCTGCGCGGGCAACCCGGTCCATGGCATCGACGGCACCACGCCAGACCCGACCCGGCTACTGTTCAACGATTCGGTGCACCCGACCATCGCCGGCCAGCAACTGATTGCCGACTACGCCTACTCGATCCTGTCCGCGCCCTGGGAACTGTCCCTGCTGCCGGAAATGGCCCACGCCAGCCTGCGTGCCCACCAGGATGAATTGCGCAGCCAATGGCAAACGCCATGGCAGGCGATCGGCCAGTGGCAAGCGTTTGTCAGCAGCGGCGCCCAGGACCTGGACTTCGACAGCCAGGGCAGCGCGGCCAGCGGCGATGGCCGGGGCTACAACCTGACCGTGGGTGGCAGCTACCGCCTGAACGATGCCTGGCGCCTGGGGCTGGCGGGCGGCGTCTACCGGCAGAAGCTGGAAGCAGGCACGCAAGACTCGGACTACAAGCTCGACAGCTACCTGGCCAGCGCCTTCGCCCAGTACCGGCAGGACCGCTGGTGGGCCGATGCAGCGCTGACAGCCGGGCACCTGGACTACAGCGACCTCAAGCGCACCTTTGCCCTGGGCGTGAACGAGCGTAGCGAAAAGGGCGACACCGACGGTGAAGCCTGGGCTATGTCCGCACGGCTGGGCTACAACCTGGCGGCCGACAGCAGCAACTGGCAACTGGCACCATTCATCAGCGCCGACTATGCGCGGGTCAAGGTGGACGGCTACGACGAGAAGAGCGGGCGCTCCACAGCCCTGGGTTTCGATGACCAGGAGCGCACGTCTCGCCGCCTGGGCGTGGGGCTGCTGGGCAGCGTGCAGGTGCTGCCCTCTACCCGGCTGTTCGCCGAGGTGGCGCAAGAGCATGAGTTCGAGGATGACCAGCAGGACGTGACCATGCACCTGACCAGCTTGCCGGCGAATGACTTCACCCTGACCGGGTATACGCCGCACAGCGACCTGACCCGGGCCAGCCTGGGGGTAAGCCATGAAGTGGTGGCGGGGGTGCATTTGCGCGGCAACTACAACTGGCGCAAGAGTGATGAGCTGACGCAGCAGGGGGTGAGTCTGGGGGTTAGCGTCGATTTCTAGCTGGCTGGGGCCGCTTTGCGGCCCTTTCGCGACACAAGGCCGCTCCTACAGGGAAGCGCAATCGCCGTGAATGCGATTCCTTGCAGGCGGCAGCCCAGAGGCTAGTGAATTATTTGGCGCAAGTCTGCTCAGCCAAGGCCACCGCACGGAACATCGCCCGGCGCTTGTTGATGGTTTCTTCCCACTCCAGCGCCGGCACCGAGTCGGCAACGATACCGCCACCTGCCTGCACATGCAGCTCGCCGTCCTTGATCACCGCCGTACGAATGGCAATGGCGGTATCCATGTTGCCATTCCAGGCGAAGTACCCCACGGCACCGCCGTATACACCACGCTTGACCGGCTCCAGTTCGTCGATGATCTCCATTGCTCGGATCTTCGGCGCCCCCGACAGGGTACCGGCCGGCAGGATCGCGCGCAGTGCATCCATCGCCGTCAGCCCTTCGCGCAAGTGGCCGGTGACGTTGGAGACAATGTGCATGACGTTGGAGTAGCGCTCGATCACCATCTTCTCGGTCAGGCGTACGCTGCCCGTGGAGGACACCCGGCCGACATCGTTGCGGCCCAGGTCGATCAGCATCAGGTGCTCCGCGATCTCTTTGTCGTCCGACAGCAGGTCGTCTTCCAGCGCACGGTCGGCCTCTTCGGTTGCGCCACGCGGGCGGGTACCGGCAATCGGGCGCACGGTGACCAGGTTGTCCTCGACCCGCACCAGCACTTCTGGCGAGCTGCCAACCACGTGGAAGTCGCCAAAATTGAAGAAGTACATGTAAGGCGTCGGGTTGAAGCAGCGCAAAGCGCGATAGAGGTCGATTGGCGCCGCCTTGAAGTCGATCGACATACGTTGTGACGGCACCACCTGCATGCAGTCGCCCGCCAGGATGTATTCCTTGATGCGGCCAACGGCGCTTTCATAGTCCTCACGGGTGTAGCTGGAGCGGAATGCCGGCTCGGCAGCCTGCGGGCCGCTCAGGTCCAGGCCTCGGCGTGGGGTAATAGGCTGGCGCAGGGTTTCCAGCAAGCCTTGCAGGCGCGCCTGGCCTTGCTCGAAAGCCTGATCTTGCGCAGGGTCTACCAGCACGATGGCGTGCATCTTGCCGGCCAGGTTGTCGAATACCACGACCGCGTCCGAGACCATCAGCAGAATGTCGGGCACACCCAGCGGGTCTGGGTTCGGGCTGGCCCCCAGGCGCTTTTCCACATAGCGCACGCAGTCGTAGCCAAAGTAACCGACCAGGCCACCATTGAAACGTGGCAGGCCGGGAATGTCGGCGACCTTGTAGCGCTCCTTGAACGTCTCGACAAAGGCCAGCGGGTCTTCGACATCGTGGCGTTCAACCTCGACACCGTCCTGCAGGATGCTGACGTGATAGCCGTGCACCCGCATCACCGTCCTCGAGGGCAGGCCGATCATCGAGTAACGGCCCCATTTCTCGCCGCCCTGCACCGATTCGAGCAGGTACGAGTTGGCCTGGTCGGCCAGCTTCAGGTAGATCGACAGCGGCGTATCGAAGTCGGCCAGGGTTTCGCAGGCCAGGGGAATGCGGTTATAGCCGGCAGCAGCCAGGCGCAGGAATTCTTCGTGGTTCATGAGTAGCCTCGTGGCAAGCAGCAATGGGTCAGGCAAACGGACGGGCCGGCACGTGCCGGCAGGCTGAAGTCAGGCGCGCCAACGCCAACGGGCCAAGGCCTTGATGACTTTCATCCAGAATTTGCCAGTAACCGCCACGGTGGACTCTCTGTCTGCTGAGGCTTGAAGGTCCGCCAACGTTATCCCAGTGGCCGGGTCTGCGCAACCGGGCAGCAATGCACGCAAATCGTCGATCACCAGGCTTGGCGACTCGTCCTTGATGGGCCGGCCATGGTTGTAGCCGTAGGTCAGCCCCACGCACTGCACACCGGCCGCCTTGGCCGCCTGCACGTCGCTGCGCGAGTCGCCGACAAACAGCGACTGTTGCGGGCTCACGCCCGCCATTTGCATGACGAACAGCAGCGCCGCCGGGTCGGGCTTTTTCTGTGGCAGGGTGTCACCACCGATGATCCAGCGGAAATACCGGCCGATCTTCATCTGGTCCAGCAAGGGCGCGACGAAGCGCTCCGGTTTGTTGGTGATCAAGGCCATTTCCACGCCCTGCTTGTGCAGCCAGCGCAGGGTGTCCTTGACCCCGGGGTAAACCACGGTGAGCTCATGGCTTTCGGCGTAGGCCTCCATGAACAGCGCCAAGCCCTGTTCAGCCAGCGCATCGTCCACGGTTTCATGCTCGATGCCACCGGCCAGGGCGCGGCGCACAAGCACCTGGGCGCCATTGCCGACCCATTGGCGTACCGCCTCAAGGCCAGCAGGCGGGAGCCCCAGTTCGAGCAGCATGCGGTCCACGGCGGCGGCCAGGTCTGGCACGGAATCGATCAGGGTACCGTCCAGATCGAACATCACCAGCCTGGGGAGCGTCCCCGGAAACAGCTGCTCGAAGCCACTCATGGGCGAGCCTGGGCCAGTTCGGCGCGCATTTTGGCGATGACTTCCTGGTAGTCCGGGGCATTGAAGATCGCCGAGCCGGCCACGAACGTGTCGGCGCCAGCGGCAGCGATCTCGCGGATGTTGTTGACGTTGACGCCACCGTCGATTTCCAGGCGGATATCCCGGCCACTGGCGTCGATCAACGCACGCGCTTCACGCAGCTTGTCGAGTGTGCCAGGGATGAACTTCTGCCCGCCGAAACCCGGGTTGACGCTCATCAGCAGCACCATGTCGATCTTGTCCATGACGTACTTCAGGGCGTCCAGGCTGGTGGCCGGGTTGAACACCAGCCCGGCCTTGCAGCCGCCATCCTTGATCAGTTGCAGCGAGCGGTCGATGTGCTGCGAAGCTTCCGGGTGGAAGGTGATGTAGGTGGCGCCGGCTTCGATGAAGTCGCCGATGATGCGATCGACCGGGCTGACCATCAGGTGCACATCGATCGGGGCGGTGACGCCATACTTGCGCAGGGCAGCGCACACCATCGGGCCGATGGTCAGGTTGGGAACGTAGTGGTTGTCCATGACATCGAAGTGGACGATGTCGGCACCCGCCGCCAGTACCTTGTCGACATCCTCGCCCAGGCGGGCGAAATCGGCAGAAAGAATGGAGGGGGCAATAGCGTAGGGCTGCATGGCGCACCTGTTGGCAGAATCACGGTGGCGCGCATTGTAACTCAGGGAAAGGGGTGAAGGCTGATTGGTATCAATGGGTGTCGACCAGTGACCAAACGCCTTGTAGTGCCTGTACAGGCCCTATCGCCGGCAAGCCGGCTCCCACATGGGATCTCCACAGGTTTCTGCATCGCATGACTCTTGTGCAGAACGCTGTGGGAGCCGGCTTGCCGGCGATAGGGCCCGTACAGCTACTGGAAAATCAGGCAGGCTGCTGGGTTCTCAGCTTCTCGCTACGCCCGCGCAGCCACTCCAGGGTCAGCAGCAAGATCACCGAAAACGCAATCAGCAATGTCGCCGCGGCAGCGATGGTCGGGCTCAGGTTCTCGCGAATACCGCTGAACATCTGCCGCGGCAGGGTCGCCTGCTCCGGGCCGGCGAGGAACAGGGTCACCACGACCTCATCGAACGACGTGGCAAAGGCGAACAGCGCCCCCGAAATCACCCCGGGGGCGATCAGCGGCAGGGTCACCCGGCGGAAGGTCAGCAGGGGCGAAGCGCCCAGGCTGGCTGCCGCGCGCACCAGGTTGTAGTTGAAGCCCTGCAAGGTTGCCGACACCGTGATGATGACGAACGGCACGCCCAGCACCGCATGCACCAGAATCAGCGAGGTGAAGCTGTTGCCCATGCCCAGCGGGGCAAAGAACAGGTAGCTGGCCACCCCAATGATCACCACCGGCACCACCATCGGCGAAATCACCAGTGCCATCACCAGCGACTTGCCGGGAAAGTCGCCGCGGGTCAGGCCGATGGCCGCCAACGTGCCGAACACCATGGCCAGCACCGTGGCCGCAGGGGCAACGATGATGCTGTTCTTCAGCGCCCGCATCCATTCGGCCGAGCTGAAGAAGTCCTGGTACCACTGCAGCGAGAAGCCCTGCAGCGGGTACACCAGGAAGCTGCCACTGTTGAACGACAAGGGCACGATCACCAGCACCGGCAAGATCAGGAACAGCAGGATCAGGCCGCAAAGAATGCGCAGGCTGTAGAACCACACCCGCTCCACGGGCGACATGTAAGGGCTCAGCATGACAAGGCTCCTCAGCTCAGGCGCAGGCGGCTGGCGCCGACCAGCCAGCTATAGATCAGGTACAGCAGCACGGTCGCCAGCAGCAACAGCCCGCCCAGTGCGGTGGCCATGCCCCAGTTGATGCTGGTGTTGGTATAGAAGGCCACGAAGTAGCTGACCATCTGGTCGTTCGGGCTACCCAGCAGTGCCGGGGTGATGTAGTAACCAATGGCCAGGATGAACACCAGCAGGCACCCGGCGCCGACACCGGCATAGGTCTGGGGGAAGTACACCCGCCAGAAACTGGCGAACGGGTGGCAACCCAGCGAAATCGCCGCGCGCATGTAGCTTGGCGAAATGCCTTTCATCACGCTGTACAGCGGCAGGATCATGAACGGCAGCAGAATGTGCACCATCGAGATGTACACGCCGGTGCGGTTGAACACCAGTTCCAGCGGCTGGTCGATGATGCCCATGGCCATCAGCGCACTGTTGATCAGCCCGCCCGACTGCAGCAGTACGATCCACGCTGCCACCCGCACCAGGATCGAGGTCCAGAACGGCAGCAACACCAGGATCATCAACAGGTTGCTCTGCCGGGTCGGCAGGTTGGCCAGCAGGTACGCCAGCGGGTAGGCCAGCACCAGGCAAATGGCGGTGATCACCACGCCCATCCACAGGGTGCGGGCAAAGATATCCAGGTAAATGGCCTGGTCCGGGGTCGCCTTGGCCAGTTCGCCAAGGTCATCGATACGGTGGTCCAGCGAAGCCAGCAGGTAGAACGGGGTCAGCGTGCTGGTGTTGCGGCGGATCGCCTGCCAGTAGGCCGGGTCGCCCCAACGTTCGTCCAGGGCCTGCAGGGCATCCTTGTAAGAGGCGGGCTCGGTCTTGAACGGCAATGCGCGCGCCGTCTTGGCCAGCAGGCTGCGGTAGCCGGCCAGTTCCATGTTCAGGCGTTTGGACAGGTCGCCCAGGGTCTGGTTCTTGCGTGACTCGGCCAGGTCCTGGCTCAGCGCCTTGTACACGTCCTCGCCAGGCAGGCTCTTGCCGTCCCACTGGCTGATGACGTCGACCGTGCGCGGCAGGCCACCGACCACCTCCGGGTTGCCGACGCTCTTGTACAGCAGCGCCGCGATCGGCACCAGGAACACCAGCAGAAGGAACAGCGCCAGCGGCGCGATCAGCGCTTGCGCCTTCCAGCGGTTGACCCGCTCGGCATGCTTGAGGCGCTGCTTCAGACTTTGACCTGCGCCTTCTTTGAGTGGCACTGCAATGGCCATGGCAAACTCCGCGATACGAACTGAAATTGGGGCCGCATAGCGGCCCCTTGCGCTGGTCGGTTACTTCTTCGCCGCCCAGGCGTTGAAGCGTTGCTCCAACTGCTCGCTGTTGTCGGCCCAGAAGGCCACGTCGATCTGCACCTGGTTGGCAATGTTCTCAGGCGTGGTCGGCATGTCTTTCTTCACCTCGTCCGACAGCAGGCTCACTGCCTTGGAATTGGCCGGGCCGTAGGCGATGTTCTCGGAGTAGATCTTCTGCTGCTCAGGCTGCACGCTGAAGGCGATGAATTTCTTCGCCTGGTCGGCATCCTTGGCACCTTTCGGGATGGCCCAGGCATCGAAGTCATAGATGCCGCCATTCCACACCACCTTGAGGTTGCTTTCCTTCTGCACCGCCGCGATGCGGCCGTTGTAGGCCGAGCTCATGACCACGTCACCCGAGGCCAGGTACTGAGGTGGCTGGGCACCCGCTTCCCACCACTGGATGCTTGGCTTGAGTTCGTCGAGCTTCTTGAAGGCGCGGTCCACGCCCTCTTTGGTACCCAGCACCTGGTAAACATCCTTGGGCGCCACGCCGTCGGCCATCAGGGCGAATTCCAGGGTGTACTTGGCGCCCTTGCGCAAGCCGCGCTTGCCAGGGAATTTCTTGGTGTCCCAGAAGTCGGCCCAGCTGGTCGGTGCGGTCTTGAGCTTGTCCGCGTTGTAGGCCAATACCGTGGACCAGACGAAGAAGCCCACGCCACAAGGCTGGATAGCGCCCGGCACGTAATCGGCTTCGTTGCCGAACAGGGCGGGGTCGAGCTCTTCGAACATGCCCTCGTCACAGCCGCGGGCCAGCTCTGGCGACTCTACCTCCACCAGGTTCCACGACACGCTCTTGGTATCGACCATGGCTTTGACCTTGGCCATTTCGCCGTTGTACTCGCCTGCGACGATCTTGCCATGCCCGGCCTTTTCCCACGGCTCGTAGAACGCCTTGACCTGGGCGGCCTTGTTGGCACCGCCGAACGAGACCACGGTGAGGTCTGCGGCCATGGCCTGGCCGGCGGTGAACAGCCCCAGGGCCAGGGCGGTCAGTTTCAACTGCTTGCGCATTCTTGTTCTCTCCACAGTACAGGGTTGGTGAAGCAATCCATCAATGGGCTTCGGCAATCGGATCGAGCGCGCGGGCGTGCTCCACCTCCCAGCCCAGCGGGACCACATCGCCCACGGCCAGGGCCGGGTCGAGCTCGGCAATGGGCTGTTTCACGAAGAAATCGCCCTTGCCGCAAACTTCCAGGCGCACCCGCACGTGGTCGCCCAGGTAGATGAATTCCGCCACCCGGCCCGAGAAGCGGTTCGCGCAGCTTTCACTGTGGCCGTTCAGGCGTACCCGCTCGGGGCGGATGGACAGGGTGACCGGTTCGCCGGCCTGGCCGACATTCACTGCCAGTGCCTCGATCCGCTCGCCGCGCGGCAGCTGCACCTGGCAGCGCTTGCCGTCGCTGGCCAGCAGCGTGCCGTTGAGGCGGTTGTTCTCGCCGATGAAATTGGCGACGAAGGTGTTGCAGGGTTCCTCGTACAGCGTGCGCGGGTCGGCGATCTGCTGGATCTCACCCTGGTGGAATACCGCCACCCGGTCAGACATGGTCAGCGCTTCGCCCTGATCGTGGGTCACGTACACCACGGTCACCCCCAGGCGCTGGTGAATGTGCTTGATCTCCATCTGCATGTGCTCACGCAGCTGCTTGTCCAGTGCCCCGAGCGGCTCGTCCATCAGCACCAACTGGGGCTCGAACACCAGCGCCCGGGCCAACGCCACGCGCTGTTGCTGGCCGCCAGAAAGCTGGCCGGGGTAGCGCTTGGCAAAGGCATCCAGTTGCACCATGTTCAGCACGCGCTTGACCCGTTCGCTGATATCGGTCTTGCTCAAATTGCGCACGGTCAGCGGGAAGGCCAGGTTTTCCGCAACCGTCATGTGCGGGAACAGCGCATAGTTCTGGAACACCATGCCGATATCACGCTTGTGCGGCGGAACATTGTTGATCGAGCGCCCGGCCAGGTGGATTTCCCCGGCGGTGGGGGTTTCGAACCCTGCCAGCATCATCAGGCTGGTGGTCTTGCCGGAGCCAGAAGGGCCAAGCAGGGTGAGGAATTCGCCCTTGCGGATATCCAGGTTAAGGTCTTTGACGATCAGCGACTCGCCGTCGTAGCTCTTCTGCACACCACGGAAGCTGACCAGCGTTTCGCTGGTTGCAGCGTTCGACTTCGCCTCGCTCATGCCTGCACCTTCTTGTTGGATGACTGCGTGGGCAAAGCGTAAAAGAGGCGCAAGCGCCAGAAAATCGGGGGTGCTGAGAGAATGCCATCATCCGGATGGAAGATTTGATGTAGGGATTGCCCTACAAGGATGGCGCGTTCAGAACAGCCTTGCCCCTGGGGGGCTGCCTTGTGTCGCGATGGTGCGCGCAGCGGCCCCAGAATTCCCGCTGCACCGCAGATACCGCCGGGGTCGCAATCAGACCAGCTTGTGCTCCATGGCGTACTTCACAAGCTCCGCCAGCGAGTTCACCTTCAGCTTCTGCATCAGCCGCGCCTTGTGTGTACTGATGGTCTTGCTCGACAGCGCCAGTTGCTGGGCAATGTCATTGACGTTGGCGCCCTGGGCCAGGCGCTCGAACACGGAAAACTCCCGCTCTGAGAGCAGGGTGTGCAACGGCCGCGACTCGGTCAGGCCCACTTCGAACACCATGCGGTCAGCCAACGCCGGGTCGATATAGCGCCCGCCAGCAGCCACCCGGCGAATCGCCGTCAGCAGTAGCGCCGGGTCGCTGTCCTTGGTGGCATAGCCCGCCGCACCGGCCTTCAGCGCCCGCGCGGCCATTTGCGCCTCGTCATGCATCGACAGCATCAGGATCGCCGGCGCGTCGAGCAGCGCGCGAATCCGCGGGATCGCCTCCAGCCCGCTCACGCCCGGCATCGAGATATCCAGCAGCACCACTTCGCACGGCGTATGCCGCAGGGTCTCGAGCAACTGCTCGCCATTCCCGGCCTCCCCCACCACCTGCATGTCCTTGGCCAGGCCAATCAACTGCTTGATGCCTTCACGGACAATGGTGTGGTCTTCGGCTACCAGCACTCGAATCACGTTTGCTCTCCTACTCCAACGGTATGGCCACGCTCAGGCTGGTGCCCTCGCCCGGCTGACTGTCCAGCACCATGCTGCCGCCCAACATCAGTACCCGCTCGCGTACGCCGACCAGGCCAAACGAGGTGGGCCGGGGCTGCTCACGGCAAAAGCCCTGGCCATCATCACTGACTGTCAGGCGTAACTGCCCGCCCTGATGAACCAGCTCGATTTCCACGCTGTGCGCCTGGGCATGGCGCATCACATTGGTCAACGCCTCCTGCAGAATGCGGAACAGCCCGGTGGCCTTGGCGTCACTCAATGCTGGCAGATTATCCGGTACCTGCACCAGGCAGGGGATTTGCGTACGGGCTTCGAAGCGCCTGGCCTGCCACTCGATGGCCGAGGCGATGCCCGCGTCGAGGATCGGCGGGCGCAGGGCAGTGGCCACATCACGCACCAACTGGAACAACTGGGCGATCAAGCGCTTCATGCTGGCCAGGCGCTCGTTAAGCCCCGGGTCGAGCTCGGCAAACGCCAGCTCGCACATGGACACTTCCAGCTTGAGCACGGTCAGCATCTGCCCCAGCTCATCATGCACTTCGCGGGCGATGCGGGCCTTCTCTTCCTCGCGCACGCTTTCCAGGTGGGCCGACAGCTCGCGCAGCTGCTCCTGTGACTTGGCCAGCGCCAGTTCGGCGCGCTTGCCCTGGGTGATATCCCACACCACGCCGTCCCATACCACCTGACCGTTGCCCAGGTGTCGGGTACTGGCCTTGATGTCGGCCCAGCGCTGTTCACCCTGGCGGGTGAGAATACGCCCCTGCCAGGACCAGTCCTGGTCGCTGGCCAGGGCCAGGTCCTGGACCCGGTGGTAATCGGCGCGGTCATCGGGGTGTACCAGGTTGCGCAGGCCCATTTGCGGGTGCTGGATCTCGCTGGGCGCATAACCGACCAGGGCCTCGCTGCCTTCACTGATATAGGGGAACTCCAGCTCGCCCTCGGCCGGGTCCCGCTCCAGGCGGAACACCAGCCCTGGCACGTTGCCGGCAATGCCCTTCAGCCGCGCCTCGCTTTCGCGTAAAGCCGCCAAGGCCCGGTGCCGTTCGGTAACGTCGGCCAGGTACACCACCAGGTACTCCGAGTCGCGAAAGCGCAAGAAGCTCAACGACAGCTCGACCGGCAGCAAGCTGTGGTCCGCGCGCTTGCACTGCGCCTCGAACTGGCCTACACCGCCAGCCCCGGCGCGGGCGCCTTTCCACAGCTCCAGCCAGCGGTCCATGCTCAGGCTCGGCTCGAAGTCGCTCAGCGGCCGCTCCAGAAGCTCGCCTTCGGCATAACCGAGCATGCGTTCAGCGGCGTGGTTGGCGTACCGGACATGGCTGTCCCAGTTGACCCACAGAATACCCACCGTACTCTGGTCAATCGCGAACTGGCTCAGGCGCAGGGCCTCTTCACGCACCTGGCGCTCCACCAGGCTTTCCCGCGCAGCCAGCAGGCTGCGCTCCAGCTGGCGCTGTTGCCGGCGTTGCCACACCAGGGTAGCCAGGGCGCACAGCAGCAGCAGGCCGAACAGCAACGCCAGGTTCTGCCAGAAACCGGGCGACTCGCTCAGGCGCGGGTACTTGGGCTGCAACCAGCGCTGGTGCAGTTGCTCCAGCTCCTTGGCAGGCAGGGCCTGCAAGCCTTGTTCGAGCACATCGGCCAACACCGGCCAGTCACGCCGCGAGCCCAGCCGCAGCAACTGCGGCAGGCCAATATCGCCCACCACGGCCAGCTCACCGAACTCGCTCTCGCGTGACAGGCGGCTGAGTTGCGCCTCGTCCAGCACGGCGAAACTGGCCTGGCCGCCCACCACCAGCTGCAAGGCCTCGCGCTCGCTGGGCACCCCCTGCAGGTTCAGGTTGCTGTAGTTACCGCGCAAGTACTCTGCCAGTTGGCTGGGCATGCGCACGGCCACGCGCTGCTCGCGGTCGAGCTTTTCCAGCTCCACCGCCATGGCCCCGGTGCGTGGCCCTACCACCAATTGCGGCACGCGCATGTACGGGTCGCTGAACAACCACAGGCGCAGGCTGGCCGGGGTTTGGGTAAGGCCGGGGGCGAAGTCGATTTCGCCGTTCTGCAGGGCATGCTCCAGGCTGGCCTGGTCACTGAAATGGCGCCAGGTCAGGTCCAGGCGCAGCACGTGTGCCAGGTTGCTGACCAATTCGACGTTGGCACCGTACAACTGCTGCAGGCGCCGGTCGAACTGAGCATAGGGCGCTTGCAACACCAGGCCCACACGCAGGCTGCGGTGCGCGTCCAACCACTGCTGCTGGGCCGGCTCGAGCGCAACAGTGGCCGGCGCCTCGGGCCGGGCAAAGGCAATCAAGGGCAGCCACAAGCAGCCGATAACCAACAGGCGACGCACTCGCTTCATCTATACGCTCGTCTTGGCAAGGCGGCCATGCAGCATGGCCGTCACGGGCAAATACTATTAGGCTGCCGGTATCATTCTGGCCTTGGGTGACGCATGTCCACACTTTATCGCACGACGCTGGCAATGTGCTGCCTAGCTTCGCTCCTGCCACTCGGCGCCTTGGCCGCCGATGCCGAAACACCGCCGGCGGCCAATGCGGCACCGGCAGCCGAAACACCACGCCCGCCGCTGCTCGAGCGCAGCCAAGAGGATGCCCTGGCACTCGAGCGGCTGGTACCCAAGGCCGAGCAACAGACGCTACAGGCAGGTGCCGACAGTTTCCTGGCGTTGTGGAAGCCGGCCAACGACAGTGATCCGCAAGGTGCCGTGATCATCGTGCCGGGTGCCGGCGAAAACGCCGACTGGCCAAATGCCGTTGGCCCGCTGCGGCAAAAATTCCCTGATGTCGGCTGGCACAGCCTGAGCATCAGCCTGCCTGACCTGCTCGCCGACAGCCCGCAAGCCCGGGTAGAAGCCAAGCCCAAGGCCGCAATGGACCAAGCCCAGGGTGAGCGTGCACCGGTCAAGGATGTGCCAGCCGACGCCAATGCCAATGTCGCCCAGGCCACCGCCGCCGATGCCGACACCGCAGAAAGCACCGATGCCGAACTGGCCAGCGAACAGAGCGACCCGGCCGATGCCGAGCGGATTTTCGCCCGCCTGGACGCTGCCGTGGCGTTTGCCCAGCAGCGCAATGCCCGCAGCATCGTGCTGATCGGCCATGGCAGTGGTGCGTACTGGGCAGCCCGCTACCTGAGCGAAAAACAGCCACCGCAGGTGCACAAGCTGGTCATGGTGGCGGCGCAGACGCCGGCGCGCGTGGAGCATGACCTGGAAAGCCTGGCGCCGACGTTGAAGGTGCCCACCGCCGACATCTACTACGCCACCCGCAGTGCTGACCGCAGCGCCGCCGCGCTGCGCTTGCAGGCCAGCAAGCGGCAGAAAGACAGCCAGTACCGGCAGTTGTCGCTGATCGCCATGCCAGGCAACCAGGCCGCCGAGCAAGAGCAGTTGTTCCGCCGCGTGCGAGGCTGGATGAACCCGCAAGGGTAAGATTGCCCCCACAGGTAGGCCACAATATTCAGGCGTTGTGTATTACCTGTGGGAGACTCTATGGTTTCTGGCAATGGCATCAGGGTTGCCGGGTGCTTGCCGCAGCATCTTCAGCGCCTGTCAGATTGAGCGCCGCCCGCGCGGCGCATCGCGAGCTGCGGTCGCTGCTTGTATGTTGTGACTGGCCTGGCGGGAGAAGATATTCTCGTCAGGCTGAAGAAGCACTTCCGGGGAGGCCGATCGCTC